>JAENXG010000039.1 GCA_016649675.1 Methyloceanibacter sp. | reverse complement strand
GCCCGCTCCTGGGCCGAGCTTCCCGCGCAATGCATCAAATATGTGCGGCGGCTCGAGGAGATGATCGGCGCGCCGGTGGCGCTGCTCTCGACGAGCCCGAAGCGCGAGGACACCATCCTCGTGCACGACCCCTTCGTGGATTAGAGGTGGAGGGTGGCTGAGCCGACCTTTCCTTGGAAACTGGCGTGGATCACGGGCGCATCCGGCGCGATCGGCGGCGAGATCGCGCGGCGGCTTGCTGGCGCTGGCGTGACCGTGGCGGCGACCGCGCGGTCGAGCGATAGGCTCGATCAGCTCGCGGCCGGCAGCGAACGCATCAAGGCGTTTCCCGCCGACGTGCTGAAGCCGGACGAGCTGAAGGAAGCTGTTGCCAAGATCGAGAGCGACCTGGGCTCGATCGATCTCGCTCTGCTTGGCGCCGGCACGTATGTGCCCTTCGACATTCGCAATATCGATCTCGATGGTTTCCACCGCAGCATGGCGCTGAATGTCAATGGCGTGATCAACGGGATCGCCGCGGTGCTGCCGTCGATGCTGGCGCGGCGCCAGGGCCATATCGCCATCATGGGTTCTCTGTTCGGCTATGCGGGCTGGCCGGGGAACGGCAGCTACGGCGCGAGCAAGGCGGCGGTGATCAATCTCGCCGAGAGCCTGAAGCTCGAATTGGCGGGGACCGGCGTCGCCCTCACCATCATCAATCCGGGCTTCGTCGATACGCCGCTCAATGCCTCTTACGACCCGAAGAAGAAGCTCTACGTGATGAGCAAGGAGAGGTGCGCGCGGAAAATCCTCGAGAGATTGGGGCGGAGGCCCTACGAGATTGCTTTTCCGCCGCAGGTCGAGGCTTTCCTGAAGAGCGTCCGCTCTCTGCCGCGGGCGGTCTCCTTCCCGCTGATCCGCTGGTTCACCCGAAAGATGGGGGCTTGAGGGAACGGCATGTGGCCAATCTTCCAGATATTTGCGGGCTACAATGCATGGGCCAATGAACGGCTTTACGCGGCCGTGGCTGAGCTGCCTGATGAGGAGTACCGCGCCGACCACGGTGCTTTTTTCAAGTCAGTCCATGGCACGCTCAATCATCTCCTGGTCGGCGACCGCATCTGGATGCAAGCGCATAACTGGCGAGGGCGATGCGCCGACGCGACTCGATGCCATCCTTTATGAGGATTTCGCTGGCCTGCGCGCAGCGAGGGCGGCGGAGGATGCGCGCATTATTGCTTATGTCGGGGGCCTCACCGAGGAAGACCTTGGGCGCAAGGTGCGCTACCGGACCATCAGCCGGCCTGCCGATATCGAGCAGGAGCTCGTCTACACCTTGCCCCATGTCTTCAATCACCAGACACATCATCGCGGCCAGGTCCACGCCCTACTGACCAGGATCGCGCAAGACGCGCCGTCGCTCGACCTCATCCTCTATCAGCGCGAGACCGGCATCGGTCTCAGCTGAGCAGCTCGCGGAAATAGGAGTCGAGCATGCGGTCCTTGGGATCGACCTCGCGGCGGCGGGCGGCGAATTGCTGAAGCCGCGTCGAGAAAGCGCGCCGCACCTGGTCGCGGGTCAGGAACGGCGTCTGGTTGAGCAGGGGGGAGCCGCGCCGCTCGCTGCAGAAGTCATTATAGTGATGCAAGAACTCCTCCCACTCCGGGCCCCCGGTCGAAGCAGGATCGATGCTCAAGGTCGCCCCTTCCCAGCTGTATGACAGCAGGGCCTCGACATCTCGCGCGATTGAATAGCCAACGCTTGGAAGGTTGCAGCGAAAGCCGGTCTTGGCCTCGTAGGCGATGCAGAAATTGCAATACTGCTCGAGGATGTCGAAGAAGCCGGCCTCGCGGAACGCCCACATGCTGAACAGATATTTGTTGGCGCCCGGCTCGCGCGGGTAGTTGATGATCTGGGCATGCGGCCAGGTGCGGTCGCTGCGGACGACAAGGACGAGCGCCTGGCGGAGCAGGAAGAAATGCAGCTTGTCGGCGAGCGCCCGCAGCTTCGGGTTGGTCGTGCTCCGCTCAATCCACAGCGTGACAGCTGGCCCGTATTTGCGCCAGAAGCGGTTGCGGTAGGACCACCGCCGGCGTGAGGTGGGTGGCACCTCGGGATTGTCCTTGCGCAGCTCCACCAGCACGCGCTTCACATAGGGGAAGATGTAGTACATCACGGCGAAGCCGCGCGCCTTGTAGATCGGGTAATAGCGGCGGAAATTGTCGATGCTCAGCGAGTAGTGGCGCACCGAGAGCGCGGTCGTGGGCCTGACCTTGATGGTCACCTCGTAGATGATGCCGAACAGCCCGTAGCTTGAGCGGATGAGCTGCATCTCTTTCGGATCGTCGCGCTCGGTGATCTCGCGGAGCTTGCCGTTAGGCGCGACGAGGCGCACGCCGGTCACATAGGAGCTGATCTGGCCGAACCCGCCGGGGAAGGAGCTGTCCTTGGTGGCGGCGCAGGCCATGGCGCCAAGGGTCACGTTGCCGATCTCGGTGGTGACGTGGAACTGCAGCCCGCGCTCCTTCAGGGCGTTGGAGACGACGATATAGCTGACGCCCGCCTCGACCGTCACCGTGTCGTCGGTAAAGTGCAGGATGCGGTTCATGGCCTTCATGTCCACCATGGTGCCGCCGTCGTCGCCGTTCATGCGCGCGGTGGAATGCATGGAGCCCGCCGGCCGCACCGGAGATGGGAAGCGCACCACGTCGGTCAGGATCTCGACCAGGTCCTCGGCGCTCTCTGGCGTGACCAGCACCCGAGGGTGATAGGTCCAGGTGCCGTCCCAGGTCTTGATCGTGACGTCGTGCTTGATATCCATAAGTCCCCCCCAATAACGCGGGCGTCAGACCATAAAGCAAAGCGCCGGCGAATCCAGGCTCGAGCCGTAGGCGCCGGTCGCATAAGAGCTGCCTTTGTACCAGAAACGAATTGACACAGATCAATGAGGCCGAGGGGGGATCCTAGTGGGTTGAACCCTCGTTGACGGGATGCTTAGGTTTGCCGCGAACGGCGGGGCTGCAAAGCGCGAGAGGTGAGGGACGGTGAAGCGTTTCTGTATCATCGGGGCAGGAGCCTGCGGCCTGGCCGTGGCCAAGACTTTTGCCGAGCGGGGCATTCCTTTCGACTGTTTCGAGGCGCTTGCCGATATCGGCGGCATCTGGAATCCCGAGAGCCCCCATGTCGTCTATGGCTCGACCTTCCTCAATTCCTCCAAGCGGCTCTCGCGTTACCCCGATTTCGAGTTTCCCGAGGAGTGGTCGCATTATGTGAGCCGCGCCCAGGCGCAGAGCTATCTGCGCGCCTATGCCACAGAGTTCGGGCTCTACCAGCGCATCAGCTTCAAAAGCCGCGTCATTTCCGCCGAGCGTACTGATGAGGGATGGCGGATCGCCATCGAAGGCGAGAGCGCGCCCAGGATCTATGCTGGCCTTATCGTCGCCAACGGCCATCATTGGGAACCCGTCTCGCCCTCTTATCCCGGCCAGTTTACCGGTGAGGTGCTGCATTCCCACGACGTGAAGTCGAAGGAGCAACTCAAAGGCAAGCGCGTGCTCGTGGTGGGCGCGGGCAACTCCGCCGTGGACATTCTGTCCGACGCCGCACTCGACGGGGCGCGGACCGTGCACTCAATGCGCCGCTCCTATTATTTCTTTCCGAAGATGGTGTTGGGCAAGCCGACCGACGTCTTCATCGATCTCACCAGCCGCTGGCCGTTGCCCCGCAGCGTCATGCGCTTTCTCTACCGCATGGGGCTGATCATCGTTGTAGGGCGGCACATCCGCTACGACCTGCCCGCGCCCGACCATGATCTGTTCGAGGCCCATCCCACCGCCTGCAACACCTATCTCGACCACATCGTACATGGGCGCATCGTGACCAAGCCCGGCATCGAGCGGCTCGACGGGGCACGCGTGCGCTTCACCGATGGCAGCGAGGAGGAGATCGACCTCCTGGTCTACGCCACGGGCTTCCGGCCGAGCTTTCCCTTCATGGACCCGTCCTACATTCTCGGCGAGGATGGCTCCTCCAAGCTCTTCATCCACACCTTCCATCGCGAGCTCGACGACCTCTTCGTCGCCGGATTGTTCGAGCCGGCGGAAGGGGGCGTCTGGCAGCTCGCCGATTATCAGGCGCGGCTGATCGCAAGCTTCATCGTGGCCTGCGCCCGCGACAAGAAGCGCGCGGCCTGGTTCCGCGCACTGAAGGCGAGGGCCAAGCCCGATATCGGCCACGGCATCAGCTACAAGGCGACGCCCTGGCACAAATTCGAGATCCAGCACTACCGCTTCCGCATGTATATGAAGCGGCTGTTGAGGAAATTCGGCGCCTCCGCGGAGCTGCCTTATGCCGACGCCGCCACGCCCGGCGCGCCGAGCAAGCCGCCCGTGGCCCTCAAGCTCGCGTCCTGACGTTGAAGCGTCTTTGGGCGCGGCCCGCCCTCACCTCTTCCGCCGGTAGGGACGGTAGACCGGCTCCCACATCTTCGCGGCGATGAGCCCCGGAAGCGCCACGTCGTCGAACGGCGCGCAGAGTCCCTCGGCGCGGGCCGCGATCGCCACGGCTTTGGCGATGGTCACCGCGACGGAGCGCAGCTCCGCGACCGGCGGAAGCAGGCTTGCGCCGGAATCGTCCATTGCAGGCGAGATCTCGGCAAGCGCCTTGGCGGCTGCGGCGAACATGCCGTCAGACACGCGGCCCGCCTTCACCGCCAGCACGCCGAGCCCCATGCCGGGAAACACATAGGCGTTGTTGGTCTGGGCCACGGTAAAGGACTTTCCGGCCCACACGACCGGCGGGAAGGGACTGCCCGTGCCGATCACGGCACGCCCTTCGGTCCAGGTCATCAGGTCTTGCGGCGTGGCTTCGGCGCAGGAGGTGGGATTGGACAGGGGAAAGACGATCGGCCGCTCGACGCTCGCCGCCATGGCTCGGATCACCGTCTCGCTGAAAATGCCCCCTTGCGCCGAGACGCCGATCAGCACGGTGGGCTTGGCGTTGCGCACCACCTCGAGAAGGCCGATTGAACCCCCGTTCTCGCGCGGCCAGCCCGCGACATTTGCGGCGCTCTGCACGAAGGGCTTTTGGAAATCAAGGATGGTTTTCATACCCTCGACCAGCAGCCCGTCGCGGTCGATGGCGTAGAAGCGGCCGCGGGCCTCTTTCTCGGAGAGCCCCGCATCGATCATCACCCGCAACAGAAGGGACGCGATGCCGCAGCCGGCGGAGCCCGCGCCGACAATGGCGATGCGCTGCTCGAGAAGAGGAACGCCGGTGACCTTTACCGCCGCAAGCAGCGTGCCGGCAGCAACGGCGGCCGTCCCCTGGATGTCGTCATTGAAGGTGAGCAGCCGGTCGCGATAGCGCGTGAGCAGCCTTCCAGCATTGGCCCTGGCGAAATCCTCCCATTGCAGGAGCACATGGGGCCAGCGTGCCTCGACCGCCGCCACGAAGCTCTCGACGAAAGCGTCGTAGTCGGCCCCGCGTACGCGCTCGTGTTTCCAGCCGACATAGAGCGGGTCGGCAAGCCGCTCCTGATTGTCGGTGCCGACATCGAGCAGGATGGGGAGCGTCGTGGCCGGATCGATGCCGGCGCAAGCGGTGTAGAGCGCAAGCTTGCCGATGGGGATCCCCATGCCGCCGGCGCCCTGATCGCCAAGGCCAAGAATACGCTCCCCGTCGCTCACGACGATCACCTCGACGCGGTCGTAGCGTGGGTGCGCCAGGATCTCCTTGATATTGTCCCGGTGCGGCCAGCTCAGGAACAGGCCGCGCGGGTATTGCCAGTAATGGCTGAACTCCTGGCAGCCCTCGCCGACGGTGGGCGTATAGACCAGCGGCAGAAGCTCGGCGAGATTCCGCGTGAGCAGCGCGTAGAAGAGCGTCTCGTTGGAGTCCTGCAGGTCCGTCAAGAACAGGTAGCGTTCGAGAGTGGTCTCGAACGTGCGCACCGCCTGAAGCGCGCGGTCGACCTGCTCGTCGAGGGTGCTGACATGGGGCGGCAGCAGGCCATGCAGAGCAAAAGCCGTGCGCTCGTCCTCGGTGAAGGCCGTCCCCTTGTTGAGAAGGGGATCGGTCAGAAGTGCGGTGCCTTCGAGCTTTACATCCGTCATTGCCGTCAGAGGGGCCTCCGCGCGTTAGTCATTGACGCCCGGTTCGGCGTCGCTGGTGATGGCCTGCTGCAAGAGCTCAGGCCCGATGGAGATCTCGCCGGTAAAGGGCCGGCTATAACAGCCGATCAAGAGAATCGACATGGCAACGCCCGTGGCAAACAGAGCGAGCCCTATGGCGCAAGCCCCGCGATGGTCAACATGAACCATGGCAATGGCCACCAAGGTGCAAAGTGCCTGGAGCAACAGCCCGGCCCATTTGATCTTGCTCACGCTCGATTGGCTGATGAGGATACGCTGGCGCCGGGCTTCGAATGCGTTCTCGAGCGCGCCGATCATTTCGCGCTGAGCCGTCTTCTGTCCCTCATCCACCGGCTTCAGGGCGAGCGTGGTTTGCATGGCCTCGATCAACTTCACAGGAAGGCGCGTTAGCGTCGCGCGCTGGCGCGACATTTCCGGCCATTCTTCATTGACGGCATCGTCGATGTGCTGGCTGAGAAGGGAGCGTATCCGCTCCTTCTCGTCGGGGAAGCTTTCTGACAAGAGGACCACCGAGCGGAGCCCGCTCGCTTCGGTGACCACCGCAACCTTGGCCTTCTCGAACTCACTTCAGACCTGGGAGGCAATGAAGCCGACGAGAAGACCGAAGATGAGGGCAAGCGAGGGCAGCTTCCCGGGCGACAAGCTCTTGAACGCGTCATAGCGCTCATCGACGGCGAGGCGCGTGACCACGAGATAGACAATGGCCGCAATGGCATAGGTTCCGGCAAAGATGACGAGAGCCATCCACATCACCGGCAGGTTGAGCAGCCAGTCGCCCATTGCAATCTCCCCGCGCATTCAACCAATACCCCCACTTGCGTGCCGATGAAATTGCCGTGTCGCGCTCGGCGATCACCCCCGCTGTTTCGCCGCGCGGCGGAGCTGGCTTGCGACCAGGCGGGGCGCCACCGCATTGAGGAGGAAGAGGGCGCGCAAAATCCCAGGCTTCACCACCGTTTGCTTGCGCCTTGCAATGCCGGCGAAGATCGTCTCGGCAGCCTCTTCCGTGGAGAGTATTGGCGCGAGAGTAGGATTCACGACCGGGAGGTGCTCGCGGCTCCCGGGATTGTGCTCCCAGTAAGGGCTCTCAACCGTCCCGAGCACGACGAGCGTCACGGTAATTCCCGAGCCTCTCACGTCGGCGCGGAGCGCCTCGGTGAAGCCTCGAAGGGCGGCGCGCGCGGCGGTGTAGGCGGTCGCGTTCGGCCAGGCGACGTAGGAGGCTGGCGAGGTGATGCAGGCAATGGCGCCGCTCCGCCGCGCCAGCATCTCGGGCAGGAAGGCGCGGGTGAGGTTGAAGGCCGCGAGATACGGCACCTCGATCATAGCGAGCGCCTCTTCCGCCGTGGTGTCGATCAGGGGCAGCCAGCGGCCGGCGCCGGCATTGTTGATGAGAATATCGGGGGTGCCCACCTCACGTGAGATTCTCGCAGCCACCTCCGCGATGGCGCCGGCATTTGCAAGATCCACAGGGTAGGCGGACGCGGTGCCGCCGTCCTTGCGAATGGCGTCAGCCACGCCGTCCAGGCGTTCGGCGTCGCGGGCGAGCAGCAGGACGCGCGCGCCGCTTGCGCCATAGCGTCGCGCCGTCGCCTCGCCGATGCCGCTCGACGCCCCGGTTACCAGGGCCAGCTTGGCTATCATGTGCCTTTCTCTTCCCACCGAAGCCGTTGGGCCACAGTGCAACGCCATCTTTTTGCCGGTTTCAAGTAGAAGCCGCACTGTGGCACAAACGCTACAGGGTACGCCGATCCTCTGATTGCCCCAGTAAAGGTAGTGGCGCTTGCCCCGCACCGCGATATCTTACGCGTCTTGGCGGTTGGTGAAGGAGGCGTTCCGATGAGGTCGTATTTGCGCGTAGGTGCTTTGGCAATGATGGCGGCGGGGCTGTGCCTGGCACAAGGCGCACCGGCGCATGCAGGCTGTACGGGGTTCTCGGGAACCGCAGACGGCTTCGACAAAGAGACGGCCGTCAGCCGCGCGCAACTTGCGTTGTCGGATGCGATCAAGGATCTCAAGGCGCAGAAGAAGCTTGCCTCCGTCACCGTCACCGCGATGCGCGCAAAGCCGCAGCCTTATTGGCGCGACAGCGTGAGCGATAATATGTTCTTCAAGCCGGACATCGTCACCTCGCAGTCCTACACCGTGTGCTGGACGGGCGTGGTCTCGCCCTATGTCTGCACCTCGGGCGCCAAGGCCTGCTGGTAACCTGAAAGACCCTACATCGAGCCCCTGGGGGTAATTCCCGGGGCCGATTCCTTTTCAGGGCGGTGATCCGGCGCGCCCGCTTTAATGAGCCGGCACCAGCGAAATCTTTTCCGGCCGCGTCATCAAGAACAGCAACGGAATGATGGCGAGAGTGACGATGCCGATGAACCAGAAGAGGTCATTGAAGGCGAGCATCTGCGCCTGGCGGGCAATCTCGTAGGTGACGAGCGGCGCTGCCTGCGGAGAGTAGGGGCTGAGCCCGTGCTGTGCGAGGTAGGGAACGAGCGCCTGGTTGTAGGGCGTGATGTGCGCCGAGAGTTCGTTCCAGTGAATCTGCGTCTGCCTTACGAACAACCAGCTCACCACCGCAATGCTGGCTGAGCCGCCGATGCCTCGCATCAGGGCGTAGACGCCGGAAGCTTCGTCATACTGGGCCTTCGCAATATTGCCGAAGGTGATTGCGGTCAGCGGCACGAAGAAGAGCCCGGTGCCGATGCCCGCGAGGATTCCCGGCAGCGCGATGCCCCAATAGTCCACGTACAAAGAGTAGTGCGACATGAGGATCGTGCCGAGCGCGGTCATGACGAGGCCGGCGGCGACGAGATAGCGCGCGTCGAACAGGCGGATGAGGAGGCCTCCGGTGATCGCCAGAGTGAGCGCGCTGACCAGCGCCCGGGGGATGAAGAGCGTTCCCGCGGTGGCCGGCGGGTAGCCGAGCAGCCGCTGGCTGAGCAGCGGCATGAGCGCCATCCAGCCGAATAGGCTGATGCCATAGGCGGTGATGGCAAGCGTGCCGGTAATGAAATTGCGGTCCTTCAGGAGCGACAGGTCGATGATGTTGTCCGGCTTGTTCCAGCCCCTGAGAAAGAAGGCCGCGGTCGCGAACACGGCGACGATGGTGCCCACGACGATGAGATGGGAGTTGAACCAGTCCCGCATCTGGCCCTGATCGAGCACGAACTGGAGCGCGCCGACCGCGAGCACCAGAAGCCCCATGCCGACCCAGTCGGTCTTGATGTCTCTGATAGCTCGCTGCGGTAGATAGCCAATCGACAGCAGGAGGGCGAAAAGGCCGATCGGGATGTTGATGTAGAACACCATCCGCCAGGAATAGGTCTCGGTCAGCCAGCCGCCGAGAGCGGGCCCGATCACGGGCGCCACCATGATGCCGAGGCCGAAAATGGCGAGCGCCTGGCCATGGCGTTCCCGCGGGAAGGCGTCGAGCAGGATGGCTTGGCTCAAGGGGACGAGCGGCGCGCCGAAAATGCCTTGGGCCAGGCGGAACAGCACCATGCTCTCCAGGTTCCACGCCATGCCGCACAAGGCGGAGGACAACACGAAGCCGCAAATGGCAAGGAGCAAGAGCCGCCTCCGACCGAGCCAGGTGGAGAGATAGCCGGTCAGCGGCATTACCACGGCGGCGGCGACGATATAGGAGGTGAGGACCCAGGTGATCTGGTCGGAGGTCGCGCCGAAGGCGCCCAGCATATGCGGGAGCGCCACGTTGACGATGGTGATGTCGAGCACCTCGAGGATCGCGGTCAGGACCACGGCGATGACGAGGGGGATGGGCGGACGATCGAGTGCCGGCGGCCGCGGGGGAGGCGGCGGCGGGGCCGCTTTCACCGCGCGCGGCGGTTCAGAAGGGGGCTTTCGCTTTCGGCCCTTTCCGCGCCCACGTTGCTCCAGGCTCATTGCTGGCCTTGTGCGGTCTCGGTGGTGTCGATCGTCACCGCGGCGCTCGAGCCCGAGCGCAACGGCTTGTCGACGTCTGGCGCGGTCGTGATCCTGATCCGCACCGGGAAGCGCTGGGTGACCTTCACCCAGTTGCCGGTCGCGTTCTCCGGCGGCAGCACGGAGAAGGTGGCGCCTGAGCCCGCGCTGATGCTCTCCACCACGCCGTCGAGGGTGAGGCCGGGATACATGTCGAGCCGGACGGTCGCCTTCTGACCCAACTTGATGCGGCCGAGATCGGTTTCCTTGAAGTTTGCGTCAACCCACCATTTTCCGTCTTCGATCACGGCGAATGCCGGCGTGCCGGCCTGCACGACGCTGCCCGGCCTCAAGCTGACATTGGACACCCAGCCGTTAGCAGGGGCTGTGACGTTGGTCTTCACCCGTTCGTGGGTCGCTTTGTCGAGCTGGGCGGAAGCGGCTCTGAGCTGCACCGTGGGCGTCGTCACCGTCAGCTTGTTGTCTTGGGCCTTGGCGAATTCGCCCTCGGCGTCGTCGAACGCCTGCCACGCATCGTGCCAGGCCTTCAGCGCCGTGGTGAGCGCGTCTGAAGGAGGCTCGCCCTCCTTCTGCGCGTCCTTGGCGTCGCGATATTTTCCAAGCGCGTCCTCGAGCGCCACGCGCTTGTCCTCGAGTTTCTGCGCCGCCGCCTTGAGAGCGTCGGCCGCGGTGCCGGCAGCCGAAGCGGCAGCGTCGAATTGCGCGCGCGCGTTGCGGAGCGCCGCGTCGTAAAGCGTGGGGTCGATGTCGAAGAGGGGATCGCCGGTTGCGACCTTGTCGTCGTCCTTGACATAGACGCGGATCACGGGCCCGGAGACTTGCGAGGCCACGCGCACGATATTGGCGCCGGTATAGGCGTTGTCGGTGGACGGGTAGATCTCGGCATGGCGCCAGTAAAGGAGCACGCCGCCGATGGTCACGGCCAGGAGCACGAGGAGCGCAATCCAGCGATACGAGGCGGCGGCGCTTTTCGAGCGCGTCGGCGTGTCGGTCGAAGCGTCCTGATTCACGGGTCTATGTACCTCGGTTGCGGCGGGGGGCGACCGGCGGGAACAGGCCTCCGGGCCCGCAATTCAAGGTGAAGCACGGCAGAATGATGACGAGGCTTAAACTGCTTGGGCCGAGCCCGCAAGAATTCCCTTGCTGCTGCGGGGTTAAGCCAAATTGCCACGCCGTGGTTCGGGGATTGCCGAGGCCGCCGCACGGTCCGGCCAAGCCTTCATCGGCAAAGTCTTTTCCGCCATTGCTGCGGTGTTGCAACGCGCTTGGTACGGCTTGCCTTCCAACGGGTTCGGCTTAACATGGGCTTATTCCAGGGCGCCGGGGGTTAGCCTGGCAAAAATTATACATTGGCGCCCTTCACTTAGACAAAGTCGATGCCGGTGCGGTGTGGGAACGCAAGGCGGTGCCTTCTCGCCTCGGACTTGGGCGGCAGGGCGCGGCGCTTGCGCGGCTGGTTGGATTCGCCAGCCTGCGGGCGTCTTCGAGGAGCCGCTTCAAAAAACTGGAAGGGGAGGGCAAAATGACCAATTCGACATATCTCGCGCGACTGATGGGACCGGTGATGCTGACCATCGGCGTCGGCATGGTCTTCGGCATGCTCTTGGAAGGGGATGCCTATTCGAGCCTGATGAAGGAGTTCATCGCCAGCCGGGCGCTCATCTTTATTACGGGTGGGCTCGCGCTCATCGCTGGCTTGGCCGTCGTCAACGCCCACAACCTCTGGGTGCCTGACTGGCGGGTGATCGTCACCATCCTCGGCTGGCTCCTCATCGTTCGCGGTATTTCCAACCTGGTGTTTCCGGTGACGGTCCAGACCCTTGGCGACCGCATGATCGCGAGCCATGCGGGGGTCCTCGCCGGCGCCGCGATCACCATCGTGATCGGCGCCATCCTCAGCGTCATGGGCTATGAGGACTTGTGGAACGGCGCAAAGCCGGCTGCCTCCACCGCGGCAAAGCGGCCGCGGAAGAAATAGCGCGCCTCGTTTGACTCGCGGCTCCTGAGGTCTACATTAGACCTGTTCCGAGGGGAGCCCCAGGAAAGGGGCTGAGAGTCCGCTGCCTTGGCAAGTGACAAGGCACTGGCGGAGACCCTTCGAACCTGATCCGGGTCATGCCGGCGAAGGGACAGGGGACACGCATACTGCCCCAACGCCAGCTCCCCTTTTGTTTGAGCATGATCTTTTCGGAAAACCGGTTCCCACTTTTCCGGATCATGCTCCAGCCACGGGAGTCTGACGATGAACAAGCCGATCTCCACCAAAGACGTCGCCCCGCGCAAGGTGACGACAGGGCCTTTGACCGGTAGCCGCAAAGTCTATTCCGCGCCGCAAGGCCACGACGACCTCGCCGTGGCCTTGCGCGAGATCGCGCTGGCCAAAGAGTCAGGTGAACCACCCTTCCGGGTCTACGACACGTCGGGGCCTTACACCGACGCGTGCGCCGCAATCGATGTGCAGCGCGGGCTACCTCCGTTGCGCGCGCCTTGGATCGAAGCGCGTCGAGGCGGCCTTGTGACCCAGCTCGAATTGGCGCGGGCAGGGATCATCACTAAGGAAATGGTCTATATCGCGCATCGCGAGAATATCGGCCGGCAATGCGCCGCCGAGGAGGCCGAGGCGCGCCTCGCCGATGGAGAGAGCTTCGGGGCTTCGCTGCCGGCGTTTGTGACGCCTGAGTTCGTGCGCTCGGAGGTCGCCCGCGGTCGCGCCATCATCCCCGCCAACATCAACCACCCCGAGTCCGAGCCGATGATCATCGGCCGGAACTTCCTCACCAAGATCAACGCCAATATCGGCAACTCCGCCGTGACGAGCTCGGTCGAGGAGGAGGTGGAGAAGATGGTGTGGGCGATCCGCTGGGGCGCCGATACCGTCATGGACCTCTCCACGGGGCGCAACATCCACGCCACGCGGGAATGGATCATCAGGAACGCGCCGGTGCCGATCGGCACGGTCCCCATCTATCAGGCGCTGGAGAAGGTGGGCGGCGATCCCGTCAAGCTCGACTGGGAGGTCTACAAAGACACGCTGATCGAGCAGTGCGAACAGGGGGTGGACTATTTCACCATCCATGCCGGCGTCCGCCTCGGCTACATCCATCTCACCGCCGACCGCGTGACGGGGATCGTGTCGCGCGGCGGCTCGATCATGGCCAAGTGGTGCCTCGCCCATCACCGGGAGAGCTTCCTCTATGAGCGCTTCGCCGAGATCTGCGAGATCATGCGGGCTTACGACGTATCGTTCTCGCTCGGCGACGGGCTCAGGCCGGGATCGATTGCGGATGCGAATGACCGGGCGCAGTTCGCCGAGCTCGAGACGCTGGGTGATCTCACCAAGGTGGCCTGGGATCGCGGCTGTCAGGTGATGATCGAAGGCCCGGGCCATGTGCCCCTGCACAAGATCAAGATCAATGTGGAGAAGCAGCTCAAAGAATGCGGCGAGGCGCCGTTCTACACGTTGGGTCCGCTCGTCACCGACATCGCGCCAGCTTACGACCACATCACGAGCGCCATCGGCGCCGCCATGATCGGGTGGTTCGGCACAGCCATGCTTTGCTACGTGACGCCGAAGGAGCATCTCGGGCTTCCCAACCGCGACGACGTGAAGACGGGCGTGATCGCCTACAAGATCGCGGCGCATGCCGCCGACCTCGCCAAGGGGCACCCGGGCGCGGTCGCCCGCGACGATGCGCTGTCGAAGGCGCGGTTCGAGTTCCGCTGGGAGGACCAGTTCAACCTGTCGCTCGATCCGGAGACGGCGCGTTCCTACCACGACGAGACGCTGCCCAAGGAGGCGCACAAGCTCGCCCATTTCTGCTCCATGTGCGGGCCCAAATTCTGCTCCATGGAGATCACGCAGCAGGTGCGCGATTACGCTGCCGCGCT
>JAENXG010000058.1 GCA_016649675.1 Methyloceanibacter sp. | reverse complement strand
CGGTGTTTGGAAGCGGCTGGGGCTCTTCTCCGAAGAAGCTTTTGCGTTTTTCTTGGGCCATCAGCACCCGCTATCTGCAGTGTGACCACCGGGCGGCTATGAGCTGCGGTTGATGCGCCTTTGAAGAGACAATAGCCGCTCGATTCGGGTCGTGACCATTGTCGTCTTCAAGGCAAAAAATGCAATTCGATAGAGCATGGCAGCTGGATGCAGAGGAGTCCGGTGGGATTGTGGCCCTACTAGGCGAGGGATTGGGCGCGTTGGTGGTGGCGTCTTAGCGAGCAGAAGACGCAAGCTGTGACCTATTTGTGACCTTTGGCCCGAAGTCAGCCCTATTGATTAGTCGATTGTCCGTCTAAGTCATTGGAAAAAATGGCGCGCCCGGAACGATTCGAACGTCCGACCCCCAGATTCGTAGTCTGGTGCTCTATCCAGCTGAGCTACGGGCGCTTCTGACCTTGCTTGAAGGCGAGCTTGAGCTAACGCGATCCGCGAATAGCGAGGCACGCGCTCGCAAGGCTCAAGCCCGACCTACCTAATCGGTCGCCCGCGCAAAGGCAAGCTCGGGCGCTTTTCAGGCGGTTAGCCGCCGCGCCTGCTCCAGCTCCACCACCACGTCGGGAATGGTGATGCGGAAGGTGGAGCCGCCCTCGGTGTCGACGAGCGTGATCTTGCCGCCATGCGCCTGCACGAGCTCGGCGGCTATGGCCAAGCCGAGCCCCGTGCCGCCTTTCCGCGCCACGCTCTGAAACGCCTTGAAGAGATGGGCGCGGGCCCGCTCCGGCACGCCTGGCCCGGTGTCGGCGACCTCGATGACGGTGACCGAGCCCTCGCGGCGCGCGGCGACCACGATCTCACCCGCTTCCTCGCCCTGGCTCTCAAGCGCCTGCACGGCGTTGCGGCAAAGATTGCTCAAGACCCGGTAGAGTTGATCGCGGTCGGCGTCGACTTCGAGCCCGTCGGCGATGTCGACACTCCAGCCGATGAGCTTTGGACGCGGCAGCCCGAGGCTGTCGCCCACTTCCGTGACGAGCGGCGCAAGTTCGAAGCGCTGCCGCCGTGGCGGTATCTCTTGCGCCTGGCCGAAATCGAGCGTGCGGGCGCACAGCCTGATGGCGCGGTCGAGCGAGGCGATCAGCTTGGGCACCAGGCGCTGGACGGTCGGGTCCTTCACCGTGATCAGGCGATCGGAGAGGAGCTGCGCGCTCGACAGCATGTTGCGCAGATCATGGCTGATCTTGCTCACGGCCAGCCCCAGCGCGGCGAGCCGGGTCTTCTGCGAGAGCGTCTCGGCGAGCTCCTTCTGCATGGAGGAAAGCTCGCGCTCGGCGGTGCCGATCTCATCGCGGCGGCCGGAAGGCTTGATGATCCTGGACGGGTCCTCTGGCCGCTCGCTGAAGCGCACGATGTTCCAGGTGAGCTTGGTCATAGGCTTGACCAGGAGCGCATCGAGCGAGAGATACACCAGCGCCGCGGTGATGATCGAGATCAGGATCGACAAGCCAAGAATGTCGAGGCCATAGCGGATCATGGCGGCTTTGAGCGGCGCTTCGCCCATCACCACCTCGATGAACTCGCCGTCGTTGAAGCCCGGCTCGCCGACCACGCGGATGATGCGGTCGTCGGGCGCGACAAAGACCATGAGCGCATCGGTGATGAGGGTGAGCCAGGAGGCGTGGCGCAGGTCGTAGGACGCATCGATATCGGCAGGCATGTCCATCTCGATGATGAGAACGCGGGAGTCGGCCCGCTTCACCGCGATGGCCTTGACCTTGGCCCGCTCCAGAAGCTCGTTGCGGAGCATGGGCGGCAGCTGGCCGCCAGGCGCCGCTTCGGCGGCGAGCGAGGCGATCTGCGCCGCGGCCACCCGCTCCATCAGCCATTGGCGGCGGAAATTGGAGACCGAGGGCACGAAGACGAGCACCTCGGCGAGCATGACGAAGAGGATGGTGAGCAGCAGGAGCTTGGCCGAGAGCCCCGGCACGAAGCGGGGCGTCCGCCTCGTCACCCCCTCGGTGCTGGAAGCCTCATCCGTCACGAGCAACACTCGCACATTTCGCTAGAGTGGCGGCGCGCCGCTCCTGGCCGCCGTCTTGAGGCATCATCTTAGCCGAAAAGTGGGCAAATTTCCGGGCTGCTCTAGCCTAGGCGGCGCAAGAGGCCAATGATGCTGCGGAACCAGCCCTTGGTCAAAGTGGGCAGGTAATAGGTGTAGGCCACGCGCTTGGAGAGCTCCGACAGGGTCGGATAGGGCAGCACGAAGGAGGTGATGTCGCCGATCTTCATGTCCTTCGCCATGGCAATCACCCAAAGCTGGAGCAGCTCGCCCGCCGAGGCGCCTACGATGGTGCAGCCGAGAATGGTGCCGTCGCGCCGCGTGATGACCTTGATGAATCCTTCCGTCTCGCGCTCGCACTGGGCGCGGTCGTTGTCGGCGTAAGGCCAGCGGTAGATGCGGATGCGGCGATAGCGCTTGCGCGCCTCGCTTTCGGTGAGCCCGATCTGGGCAAGCTCGGGATCGGTATAGACGACCCGCGGGATGGTGACGGCGCTGGCGTCGGGTTTGAGCCGGAACAGCGCGTTTCTGATCACGATCCCGGCGTGATAGTTGGCGAGGTGGGTGAATTGCGGACCGCCGATCACGTCGCCGATGGCGTAGACGCGACGGTTGGTGGTCTTGAGCTGCTCGTTCACCTTGATGCCGTCGGCCGTGTAGTCGACGCCGGCGCGCTCGAGGCTCAGCGACTTGAGGTTCGGCTTGCGGCCGGCGGCCACGAGCAGATGCGTGCCCTTCAAGATGGTGGGCTCGCCGTTCTCGTTGAAATGCACGGCGACGCCCTGCACCGAGCGCTCCACCCTTTCCACCCGCGTGTTGGGATGCAGCATCACTTGCGTGTCTTGCAGCTTCTTCACCAGCACGCTCACGGCGTCGGGATCCTCGTGGGAGAGGAAGTTGCCGGTCTCGAAGACGCTCACGTGAGAGCCGAGCATGCGGTGCGCTTGGCCGAGCTCGAGCCCAACCGGGCCGCCACCCAGGACGATCAGGTGCTGAATCCGCTCGCTCACGTCGAAGATCGTCTCATTGGTGAAATAGGGCACCTCGTCGAGCCCGGGGATGGGCGGAATCAGGGGCATTGACCCGGTAGCGATGACGAAGCGGCGGGCACGGACGAGCACGCGGCCGGCTTCCACCGTGAATTTGTCGAGAAAGCTCGCGCTCGCCTGAATCACGCGGACGCCTAAGCCCGTCATGCGCTCGATGGAATCGTTCGGCGCGACCGCCGCGATGACGCCATGCACGTGGTCGTGCACGCCGCGATGGTCGATCTGGGCCTCAATGACGTCGACGCCGAATGCGGAGGCGGTGCGTACGGCTTCGGCGCGCTTGCCTGCCGCCAGTAGCGCCTTGGAGGGCACGCAGCCATAATTGAGGCAGTCGCCGCCCATGTGGCCCTTCTCGATCAGCACCACAGGCACGCCGACCTGGGCGGCTGCCGCCGCGACAGACAAACCTCCTGAGCCCGCGCCGATGACGCAGAGGTCGGGCTGCAGTACCTCTTCCATGATCGCCTAATCCCCCTTAGCCACGCTTCAGGCTGGCCGCCGCCTGAACCACTTGACCACCACCGGAACGAGCGCCACCAGCCCCAGCGCCACGAGCCCAGCAATCAGCTCCGGTGTCAGCAGCGCCCCCGGATCGAGCGCGTATGGGCAAGACTCTTGGCCTCCCGGTCCCATCTTGGCAAGGCAGGATTGGTGCGCGGTTTGCTGTGCCTCGATCAGGCTGTCGAGGCCATTGCCCGCCAGCGAATAAGCAAAAGTTCCTGGGATGATGCCGAGGATGGTGGTCACGACATAGGTAGCGAAACTCACACCGAGCAGTCCAGGGGCTAGGTTGACGAGCCAGAATGGAAAAATCGGGACGAGCCGCAGAAATAGCAAATAGCTGAAGGCATCTTCCTGAAATCCCTGGCGGAAGCGGGAGAGAAACGGCCCGGCGCGCGCCGCCAAGAGATCGCCGAGCGAGCTCCTGGCAATGAGAAATACGGCGCAGGCGCCGACCGTGGCGCCGACGAGGGAGGCAACCCCGCCCACGAACCAGCCGAACAGGAAGCCGCCCGCGATGGTCAGCACTGCACCCCCCGGCAGCGACAGCGCCACGGTCGCCGCGTAAAGGGCGATAAAGGCGGCGAGGCTCAAGACCATGTTGGCCTCGATCAGGCCGCGCAACGTCTCGCGGTTCTCCGCGAGCGCCTCGAGGGTGAGGTAGCGGTGCCAGCCCATGGCAAGGACGAGCCCGCCCGCGGCAAGAAGCAGGAGGAGAGGCCAAAGCCGCTTGAGCCACAGGGCGGCGGCGTGCACCCCTTCCGACCCCGTCATCATGCTTAAGGACACTCCCTGGCCGGTCTCTAACGACACTAAGTTGGCAACGGCCGAGGCCATAAGGAACGGCCCTTCGCGCCTTTGTGATGCTCCGTCACCAGGCGCGATGCGGAACGATTCTCTTGTCGCACATTGGCGATTGGGCATTCGGGCTGACTGGCAGAGCTGGCGTGGACGCCTGTTATGGGAGGGCCGCCTATGATTATGCGACTTTTGCGCGCCGCGACAACTCTCGCAGTTGCGAAGATGCAAGATTGAGGCTCGGTAACGGCTCGGGGCTCGGGCCCATCCTTCCTGCCGGGACCCCCTGACGGCCTCCCCGCTTCCTCCCTGGTCCCCGATCAAAGCGCGGGATTGATTGACTTGGGCCGGTGCGGCACCTATAAGCCGCGGGGATTGCGGACCTCGCAAGCGGAGCCGGCGGTTCCCGCTTCGATGGTCCAGCCAGGAGACCTCCCTTGAAGCGCACCTACCAACCATCGAGGCTCGTCCGCAAGCGGCGCCACGGCTTTCGCGCACGCATGGCGACGGCAGGCGGGCGCAAGGTGCTCGCTCGGCGCAGAGCCAAGGGGCGCAAGCGCCTGTCGGCTTAGGCCGGCAGCGCCTCACCGGTGACGGCAATCGGACGTCTCAAGACACGCGCGGAATTCCTGCATGTGAAGGGCGGCGTGCGCTTCTCGGCACCTTCGCTCGTGTTGCAGGCACGCCCGCGCGCCGAAGCCGCCGGCGAGCGCGCGGACCTTGCCCGCTTCGGCTTCACCGCGACCAAGAGCCTCGGCGGCGCGGTCCTGCGCAACCGGGCGCGGCGGCGGCTGAAAGAGGCGGTGCGGCTGGCCGCGCCGGAGGCCGCTGTTAAAGGCTATGATTATGTTTTGATCGCGCGGTCGGGCACGATACAACGGCGCTTCACCGAGCTGATCAAGGACCTTGAACGCGCGCTTGCCAAGGTGCACGAGCCCTCTCCGGCAAAGAAGCGCTGAACGGTTCGAAGACGGACTGGCCTCCCTCCCCCGCGAGTGCGCGCCCTTTAGCGGGCCTTGAGCTGAAAGCGACATGGACGAGAACAACCGCAACTTCCTCCTGGCCATCGTTCTGTCGATCGGCGTGCTGTTCGCCTGGCAGTTTTTCTTCGTGCCGCATCCGCATCCGGGCGATCAAAAGCCGCCGGCGGAGCAGACGCAGGTGCAGCCTGGGCCGGCCGGGCCTGCGCAGCCCGGTACCGAGACGCCCGGCACCGAGACGCCTGCGATCGGCGGAGGCACGCAACCGGGCGGCGGCGCGGTAGCTGTGCTCACCCGCGCGGAGGCGCTTGCCTTAAGCCCGCGCATCGCCATTGACACACCGAGCCTCAAGGGCTCGATCGCGCTCAAAGGCGGCCGCATCGACGATCTGACGCTGATGGACTATCGCGAGACCGTCGAGCCCGGCAGCCCCAACGTGGTGCTGCTTTCGCCCGCCGGTGGCCCGCTGCCTTATTACGCCGACTATGGCTGGGCGGGCGCCGACAAGGACCTCGTCCTCCCCACCGCCGACACGCTGTGGACCGCGGCAAACTCGGGCGCGCTGACCCCGCAATCCCCGGTGACGCTCGCCTACGATAACGGCAAGGGGCTCAAATTCACGCGCACCATCACGGTCGACGACAAGTACATGTTCACGGTCACCGACGCGGTCACCAATTCGAGCGCCGCTCCGGTCGCCATCTCTCCCTACGGCCTTGTGTACCGCGAGCAGATTCCCCCGAAGACGAGCTATTGGATTCTGCATGAAGGGCTGATCGGCGTTTTCGACGAGAGCTACGAGCCGCTCACCTACAAGAAGGCGATGGCGCTCAACGGCACGCAGATGAAGTTCACGAGCAAGTCCGGCTGGCTCGGCATCGCCGACAAATATTGGGCGACGGTGCTCGTGCCCCCGCAGGACAAGGGGTTCAATGTCCAGTTCACCGGCACGACCGTCGGCGAGCAAGGCCAGTTCCGGACCGACTTCGTGATGAATCCGCTCGAGGTCGCCCCGGGCGCGACCGCCGAGAGCAAGAACCAGCTCTTTGCCGGCGCCAAGGAGGTCCACCTCGTCGACGCCTACGCCAAGAGCAACAGCATCCCCAAATTCGACCTCCTGATCGACTGGGGCTGGTTCTATTTCCTGACCAGGCCGATGTTCTATGCGCTGGACTTCTTCTACAAGCTCGTCGGCAATTTCGGCGTCGCCATCCTCATCGTCACGTTCTGCATCAAGCTCGTGCTATTCCCGCTCGCCAACAAATCCTACGTGTCGATGAGCAAGATGAAGAAGCTTGGCCCTGAGATGCAGCGCATCAAGGAGCGTTACGCCGAGGACCGTGTGCGCCAGCAACAGGCGATGATGGAGCTGTACAAGAAGGAGAAGGTGAACCCGGCCTCGGGCTGCCTGCCCATCCTCGTGCAGATTCCGGTGTTCTTCTCGCTCTACAAGGTGCTGTTTGTGACCATCGAGATGCGGCACGCGCCCTTTTTCGGCTGGATCAAGGACCTGTCGGCGCCGGACCCGACCAGCGTGTTCAATCTATTCGGACTCCTCCCCTTCGATCCGGCGCACGTGCCGATGATCGGTCACTTCCTGCTGATCGGCGCTTGGCCCCTGATCATGGGTGTGACCATGTGGGCGCAGATGAAGCTCAATCCGGCGCCCCCCGATCCCATGCAGCAAAAGGTGTTCACCTGGATGCCGGTGTTCTTCACCTTCCTGCTTGCAGGCTTTCCGGCGGGGCTCGTGATCTATTGGGCGTGGAACAACTCTTTGTCGGTCCTCCAGCAGTCGGTGATCATGTCGCGCCAGGGGGTCGAGATCCCGCTCTTTGAGAATCTCGGGCTTACGAAGTTCAAGAACCGCCGCGCCAAGAGCGAGCCGAAGAGCGTCAAGGGCGAGACGGTGGCCGCCAAGCGCAAAACGAAGAGCGTCAAGAGTGAAAAGCTAGACGCCGAGAGCGAGACCAAGAGTTAGTTGACGTCGCCCTCGACCCTTCCAAACTCGTCATGGCTGGGCTTGTCCCGGCCATCCACGTCTCTAATGTTGCCTCGCTATGAAAATCGTGGATGCCGGGCGCAAGGCCGGGCATGACGCCGAGGTGGGGTGAGCATGGTCACCAATACAGATGCCGACTTGTCCGCTGATGACCTGGCGCGGGGCGAAGCTCTGTTCAAAGGTCAATGCACCTTCGTCAAAGGCGTCGTCGGCATTGACGGCCTGCCCCAGGATGGACGCCCTGAGGTCGCCTTTGCCGGCCGCTCCAATGTCGGCAAGTCGAGCCTGATCAACGCGCTCACCGGGCGGACGAGCCTCGCGCGTGTCTCGGTCACGCCGGGGCGGACGCGGGAGCTCAACTTCTTCACGTTGGGGAAGGACGAAGCCCTCTATCTCGTCGACATGCCGGGCTATGGCTATGCGCGGGCGCCGAAGTCGGAGATCAAGGGCTGGACGCGGCTGATCCGCGATTACCTCAAAGGCCGCCGCGAGCTGAAGCGGGTGTTCCTGCTCATCGACGCCCGCCACGGCATCAAGGCGAACGATGAGGAAACCATGACGCTGCTGGACGAGGCGGCCGTCTCCTATCAGGTGGTGCTGACCAAGGCCGACAAGCCCAAAGCCACGGAGCTTGAGGCCGTTCAAGCCACGGTCGCCGAAAAGCTTGCCAAGCACGTGGCGGCTTATCCGGTCGTGCTCACCACCTCCGCCCGCATGGGCTCGGGCATCCCAGAACTCCGCGCCGCCGTCGCCTTGCTCGCACCAAACGGCGTTGTGTCTTGAGCCATAGCGCCGCTATAAGCGCGATGTGAGCAAGTCCAAATCATCCCCGGTGAAGCCCAAGGAGCCGCAGGCGCCGAGCGCCTCGGGCCCAAGCGTCTCGACGCCAAGCGCTGCCGAGGTCATCGCCTCGGTGCATGCCAAGGCCAAGGTGCTGTCTGAGGCGCTGCCCTTCATGCAGCGCTATGACAGCGCGACCGTGGTGGTGAAATATGGCGGCCACGCCATGGGCGACCCCGCGCTTGCCGCCGACTTCGCCCGCGATATCGTGCTCATCAAGCAGGCCGGCGTGAACCCCATCGTGGTGCATGGCGGCGGCCCGCAGATCGGCTCCTTGCTCGAACGGCTCAATATCAGAAGCGAGTTCAAAGGTGGCTTGCGCGTCACCGATAGGGAGACCGTGGAGGTGGTCGAGATGGTGCTGGCCGGCTCCGTCAACAAGGAAATCGTCACCGCCATCAATGCGCAAGGTGGCAAGGCCGTCGGTATCTCCGGCAAGGACGCTAATCTGATGCGGGCGAAGCGGCTCGAGCGCCGCTGGACCGACCCGGATTCCAATATCGAGGAGATCCTGGATCTCGGCTTTGTCGGGCAGCCCTCTTCCGTCGATCCTCACATCGTCGACGTGATCATCCATTCCGACCTGATCCCGGTGATCGCGCCGATAGGCGTCGGGCCCGACGGCGAGACCCTCAACATCAATGCCGACACTTTCGCGGCGGCGCTCGCCACGGCCATGAAGGCGAAGCGCCTGTTGCTCTTGACCGACGTCGAGGGCGTGCTCGACAAACAGGGCAACCTCCTCAAATCGCTGACCACGCGCGAGGCGCTTGCCCTTATCGAGGACGGCACCATCACGGGCGGCATGATCCCCAAGATCGAGAGCTGCATCGCCGTGGTCAGGTCGGGCGTAGAGGCGGTCGTCATCATCAACGGCAAGGTGCCGCATGCGGTCCTGCTCGAGCTCTTCACCCAGCATGGCGCGGGAACTCTGATCGAGCGGCCGAAGGGTTAGGGGCAGAATGAGCGAGCAGCGTCAGGTAGGCGGACGAGCGGGCTTCTCCCATGTCGAGGCGTGGGTGTTCGATCTCGACAACACGCTCTACCCGGCCGACTGCAATCTCTTTTCCCAGATCGACCGGCGCATGGGGGAGTTCATTGCGCAAAGCTTCGGCATCCCGCTCGCGGAGGCGCAAACCTTGCGCGAGACCTATTACTACGAGCACGGCACCACCCTCGCCGGCCTCGTGCGGCTGCATGGCGTCTCGCCCGACGCCTTCCTCGACTATGTCCACGACATCGACCTCGACGCGGTCGCTGCTGCGCCGGAGCTTGCGGCCGCCATCGATGCGCTGCCCGGGCGGAAATTCGTGTTCACCAACGGCTCGCGCAAGCATGCCGAGAGGGTGGCGGCGCGGCTTGGCGTGCTCGGCCGCTTCGAGGGCATCTTCGACATCCATGCCTTGGGCTACATCTACCCGAAACCCATGCGGGAGGCCTATGAGCGCTTCGTCAGCGCCCATGGCGTCGTCCCGCACCAAGCCGCCATGTTCGACGATCTGCCGCATAATCTCGAGACCGCGCACGCGCTCGGCATGACGACGGTGCTGGTCGACGGGGTGACCGATCACCCCGAGCATCAGGCGATCGCGGGCTGGACCGAGCTTCCCGCCCACATCCATCACCGGACCGATGCGCTCGCGCCTTTCCTTGCCGCGATCGGCGCGGCGCTCGCCGAGGAGAAGATGCGCGCCAAAGCGATACCTCCCCTCCCGCAGTTCTGCCTCACCTGACGGGCCCACCATGACCCACGACCACCTCAAGACCTTTATCGACAGCGCCTACGAGCATGCGGTCGAGATCACGCCCGAGACCAAGGGCGTGGTGCGCGACGCGGTGGAGGAGGTCCTCGAACTCCTCGACAAGGGCGAGCTCAGGGTCGCCGAGAAGCGCGAGGGCGCTTGGATCGTGCATCAATGGCTGAAGAAGGCGATCCTGCTCTCCTTCCGCCTGCACGAGCCGCACAAGATGGAGGGCGGTCCCGACGGGTCAGCCTGGTGGGACAAGGTGCCCACCAAATTCGCCAAGTGGAAGGCGAAGGATTTCAAGGAAGGGGGGTTCCGCGTCGTGCCGGGCGCCGTGGTGCGCCGCTCGGCCTATATCGCGCCGGGCGTGGTGCTGATGCCCTCCT
This sequence comes from Methyloceanibacter sp., assembly GCA_016649675.1. Lineage (GTDB taxonomy): Bacteria > Pseudomonadota > Alphaproteobacteria > Rhizobiales > Methyloligellaceae > Methyloceanibacter. The sequence continues at coordinate 722 of JAENXG010000058.1, read as the reverse complement.
TCGTCAATCTCGGCGCCCGCGTCGAGAGCGGCAGCATGATCGACACCTGGGCCACGGTCGGCTCCTGCGCGCAGATCGGCAGGAACGTGCATCTGTCGGGCGGCGCCGGCATCGGCGGCGTGCTCGAGCCGCTGCAGGCGAACCCGGTGATCATCGAGGACAATTGCTTCATCGGCGCCCGCGCCGAGGTGGCCGAAGGGGTGATCGTCGGCGAAGGCTCGGTGCTCTCCATGGGCGTCTATCTCGGCCAGTCGACGCGCATCGTGAACCGCATGACCGGAGAGGTGATCCAGGGCCGCGTGCCGCCTTATTCCGTCGTCGTCTCGGGCACGATGCCGGGCCGGGCGCTGCCTGACGGATCGCCCGGGCCATCGCTCTATTGCGCCGTGATCGTGAAGACCGTGGATGAGCGAACGCGGGCCAAGACCTCGATCAACGAGCTGCTCAGGGATTGAGGCGAGCAGATGGGATGGGGCGATGAGCTGGACTGAGCTGCTCTTCAGCTTCAAAGGCCGGATTCAGCGACTCTATTGGTGGCTCACGAGCCTCGTGGTCGGGGTCGTCGCCGGCATGGCAACCTCCACCCTCCAATTCGCGGCTCAGTCTTACGGCATGGGCGCGATCGATCCGGATACGCAGCAATTCGAGCCTTCGGGGCCCTTTGCGGTCGCCATGGGTCTGGTCGCCATCGTCAACCTGTGGATCAACTTCGCGCTCAGCGT
>JAENXG010000087.1 GCA_016649675.1 Methyloceanibacter sp. | reverse complement strand
GCTCCCTCCGGCCGCCGTCGAGCTCAATCTGCCCGCTTCCCCGCCACGAGCCGAGAAGGGTGTCGAAGGGATTGCTGGCGGCCTGGGCGGCGTGCCAACAAGCGAGCGCCAGCACCGCCGTCGTAGCGAGGGCGGACAGGAACAGGCGGGAGGGTGTGCGGGGAATCATTCGCATGGCTCTCTCTTTCCCGCAATTTGCGGCCCTGAACAAGCCAGGATGCTGTTACAGGCTGATGACCTCAGCACGGTCCAGGACGCGGGCCACACGCTCAAAACACCCAATCGCGCCTTTTCAGCGGCGGGGGCGCAGCCTCTACTGCTAAGCAATGGAGCAACGCCGTTCAAGCCGCGGCTTGAAGCTTCCTCTGGGGCTGGGGTTGCGGCTGAGGCTCAGTCTCAGGCCCGGCTTGCGCCGCGCGCAGGCCGAAAAGCCCTCCCGTGGGAGCGAGGTCGGCAAAACCAATCGCGAACGTCGTTGCGACAATCCGGCTCCATTCCTCGGCATAGTCCTTCTGGACATCGTGGAGCCAAGCTCCCTGGCATTCGCCGATGGACTGGGCCTCGCTGCAATGGCCGAGCGCCCGTAAGTGCTCGAGATTGGCGCTCATCCGCTTGGCGACAAAGCGCGTGCCCTCCACCTGAAAAGCCTGCCAGGCCTTCAGCTGAGCTTCCGCACCGGCAACGACAAAGTCGAGGAGGGGATTGAACAGGCGAGATTGGCTCACAGCATCGGCACAAATGGGGTCTTGCATCATCGCCTCCGTCTGACGAACATCGCTGGCGGCTATCACGCCGTCATCTAGCGTAAACTACACCGCGATGAAAGGGCCGGCCTTGATTAGCCTCAAACAAGCTGGCGGGCTCTTGAGGGGGCCGAATTCGCCTTCTAACCCTCGTAAGGTTGCTCCGCGCTTAACGAAATAGGACTTTCTGCCATGGTGCCTGGCCCAAACGTCGCGATCACCTATTGCCGGCTCTGCAACTGGCTGCTCAGGGCGGCCTGGATGGGGCAGGAGCTGCTCTCGACCTTCGCCGAGGAGCTCGGCTCGGTCACCCTCATTCCCGACGATACCGGCGGCGTCTTCGAGGTTCGCATCGATGACAAGCTGATCTGGTCGCGCAAGGATCAGGGACGCTTTCCCGAGATCAAGGAGTTGAAGCAGATGGTGCGGGATCAGGTCGCGCCCGATCGCGATCTCGGCCATGTCGATACCAAAGAGTCCAAACCTTAGCCTCCCCGCCACGCCGCTCTCTTCCTTCTGCTTTTTGTGACGAGCCTCACAAAGCTTAGCGCCGCGGCGCGCCATCTGAGGGCGAACACCTCGAGGCAATCCTGCCTTCAGGAGCGGAAGGAAGCAAAATCATGAACCTCAAGCATTTGCCCTTGGGCGCTGGGCTTGTCGCGCTTGCGCTCGCAGCGAGCCTGTCGGTCCCGGCCAGCGCCACGGACGCCTCACGCCTCGGCGATCAAGGCCTGCTCGAGCGCCAGCGCGCATCAGCCTGCCGTCGCCGTCACCGCGATCGACGACGGCCGCGGCGGGAACCTCGTCTGGCTTACCGACGCCGACGCCAACCTTTGGCTCTGCAGCGCCGATAGCGACGGTCATATCTACGCCTACCCCATGATCACCGGCGACCTCTTGAACGGCGCGGGCGCGAAGCTCGTCAGTATCGACAAGGCGACCGATGACGGCACCGTGCCGACGCCTGAGCACAATCCGCTCGACGTGGCCGAGCGCGCCTGCCAGGCCTCCCTCTCAGAGGGACCGGGCAAAGTGGTCGGAAGCGGCCAGGACGGGCTCGCGGGAGATTGGGTGCCCGGCTATTTCGTCTTCATCGAGATGGGCGGGGGCAGCGTCTATCTCTGCGACGCGACCGCTGATGCCCAGGTCTGGGCCTTCGCCGAGATCGGCGACCCGCTCACCTTCGGCCATTCGCTGAGCTAGGCCGGGCGAGACGCAGTCGACCTTCGGTCAACCGCGCGCAAGGGCCGCAAGTCCTTGCGCCCGTTTGCTTTCGTGGGTGGCCTATCGCCTTGCGCCGAGGCGCCTCTTCCCCCACATGAGGAAGGAATTTAGCGCCCGCGTCACGCGAGAGGTCCCAAGGATGTCCCAACCGGTCGTCGTCACCATTCCGCACAAGCTCGGCAAGCAGGAAGCCGTGAAGCGCCTGAAAGCAGGCTTCGGCACTGTGCGCTCGACACTCGGCGAGAAGTTCGTCGTGCTCAAGGACGAGTGGGCGGGAGACCATCTCGATTTCCGCGCAAGCCTGCTGGGGCAGAATGCAAACGGTACCGTCGACGTTGCCGAAGATCACGTGCGGCTCGAGGTGCAACTTCCCTGGATGCTCTCGCTGCTCGCCAACAAGGCGAAGGCGCTGGTACAGAGACAGGGCAAGCTCATGCTGGAGAAGCCGACCAAGCCCGCTAAGCGATCTTGACGATGGTGGCTTCCGCGACGCCGGCTTGCACGACGTCGCCCACTTGCTTCCCCATCAGCGCCTGCGCCACGGGCGACACGTAAGACAGAGTACCGAGAGACGGCTCGGCCTCGTCCTCACCCACGATACGGTAGGTCTGGCGGCGCCCATCCTCGCGCTCGATCGTCACCGTCGAGCCGAAATGCACCTCGGCCGCGTCGCTCGGCGGCTCAGCCACCTGGGCGGTCGCCCGGCGCGAGGTCCAATAGCGCAAGTCCCGATTGATCTTGGCAAGCTTCGGCCGGTCGTCGGCCTCGTGCGCCTGAGCGTGGTCCACGTGCAGGCGGGCGAGCTCGGCCTCGATCATCTCGAGCCCCTTCGGGGTGACGAGGTTGTAGGGCGACACCGGCCGATCGGGCAGATCGTCATAGACCTCCCCGCCTTCGGCCTCTTTGGTAAAGGCCTTGCTCATGTGCACACTGTACCACGCCTCGCCTTTGGATTGTGGCGCATCTCGCCCGGCTCGCTCTCGGCGAGACAAGTGCTCGCAAAGGGGAGAAGCGTTGGTGGACAGACTTTAATTCAACTCACAGGGATCGCCGCCACTTTGCTATGGTCGGCGGCGGTAAGCTTCGTCATCGTCACCTCGACCTCAGGATTCATGGCGAACGCGGCTACACTTTGTGATCGGGGACGAGCGCCATGAAATACATCATTGCCGTGATTCAGCCGCACCGGCTCGAGGCGGTGCGCGATGCCCTCTCGGGTATCGGCGTGCAAGGCCTGACGGTGAGCGAGGTGCGCGGCTTCGGGCGGCAGAAAGGCCAGACCGAGATCTATCGCGGCGCCGAATACACCATGCAGTACGTCCCCAAGGTCAAGCTCGAGATCGCCGTCGAGGCCGCGATCGCCGACAGAGTGGTCGAGACGATCGGCGATGCCGCCAGGACCGGCCACATCGGCGACGGCAAGGTGTTCGTGCTCCCGCTCGAAGGCGCCATGCGCGTGCGCACCAGCGAGATGGGCGCTGACGCACTGTGATTTAAGCCCGTTGATTTCACCCTCTACCGGAAGCAGCTTCTGGAGCAGCGCGAAGGGGAAATTGCGCTCTGGCAATTGGTGCGCAATTTCTCGCAGTGGTTCTTCGACCTCTTGCGCAATTTCGTGCTGGTCGGCGGCTTGAAATATTTTTACGAGAAATCCCTCAGCCCGGTCCTGTTCTATCTTCACGAGTTCGCGCTCGCCGTGATCTTCGTCTACTGCCTCTCCTACGCGGACCAGTGGTACCTCAATCTGTTCAGCTTTCTCGAGAACAAGCGGCTCGCGCATTGGCTCAACCGGACCGTCAACATCAGCATCGCCATTGTGCTGTTCCTGATGATCAGATTGGCCGCGTCCGTCATCGTGGCCGAGATCTCCCACGCCCAGATCTGAGCGAGGCTAGGATCGCCTCGCGGCGTCGGCCGCCAGGCGCAAATCCTTGACGAGAAAATCGAACTCGCGCCGCTTGTCGCGCTCCTCGCGCAAGCGGAGCAGGTAGGAAGGGTGCACGGTAATGACTGCCTTCATCTCATCCTCGAGCGCGATCAGGCGTCCGCGGCTTGCGTTGATCGACAGCGCCTTGTGCATCAGCGCGCGCGCTGCGGTCGCCCCGAGAGCCACGACCACATTGGGCTGGATAATGTCGAGCTCGTTGCCGAGCCACCAGCGGCAGATGTCGATCTCGCTCGTGTCGGGCTTCTTGTGGATGCGCCGTTTGCCGCGCGGCTCGTTCTTGAAGTGCTTCACGGCGTTGGTGACATAGACTTGCGCGCGGTCGATGCCGCCCGCTTCGAGCGCCTTGTCGAGCGCCTTGCCGGCGGGGCCGACAAAGGGGCGCGCCACCAGGTCCTCCTGGTCGCCAGGCTGCTCGCCAACAAGCATGAGCGAGGCGTCCGCCGGACCTTCTCCGAACACTGTCTGAGTCGCGTTCCTGTAGAGGTCGCAACGGGTGCAGCCTTTAGCTTCGGCCGCGAGCAGCTTGAGCGCCGCTTCCGGGTCGTTGACCCTCTCCTGTCTGAAGAGGGGGAGATCAGCCTCCGACGGTCTTGCCATGAACACAGCTCCTGAAGGTAACCAGTTCCGTCTGGCGAAGCGTTCCCACTCCAGCGGACGGCGCGAGCTAACCGTTTCCGAAATGTAAGGCAAAGGCAATGCGCCCGCAGCCTTTCAAGCCCAACCGCAAAGGCCTATATGGAAGTGGGCCGGGTTAACACCTGTTAGGATTCAGGCTCCGAGGTGTCGAGAAAAATGCTGCACGCTATGCCCAAGCGCCAGGGCGCCGCCCTCGTTGCCCATCCTGAGGATGCGGTTGCCGAGATCATCGACCCGCCGGCTAAGCGATCCAAAATCGAGCGCAGCTCGCGCCGCCTGCGCGAGAAGGTGGTCAAGCCAAGCGCGCTCGGCATGCTGCTCAGGCCCATCGGCGTGTCGATTGCCATCGTGCTTTCGACTTACGCGCTGCTGTCCCTCGGCACCACCTTCTACAAGAGCTATCAGCGGCATCTCGACCACACCGCCCCGGTGCATGCGGACAACAGCATTCTCGACATCTTTTTCGGCGACCAGAGCCTGCCGCCCGACGCCGTCGATCTCGTCATCAAGGACGTCGACGGCAGCTTGCACAAGGTGGTGGCGAGCAAGTCCGATGCCGACAAGTTCGTCAACGACACCATCCTGATGCTCGACGAGGAGCGGGCGCGCATCAAGAAGTCGGCCCATGAGGACCTCGACCGCACCTTCGCGCTTGCCTTCCAGGATCGCGAGCAGGCGATCTCGGGCTACGCCGATTGGTTCTTCGAGTGGAAGCGCTCCTATGTGGTGCTAAAGGAGACCATCAGCTCGGCCGTCACCCGCTTCTTCGAGGCCGGCAAATACGAGTCGCTGAACGAGGCCATCGAGGCCGACGTCAAGGATTACTTCCTGAAGAACTACAAGGAGCAGGTGCTGAAGCCCGAGCTGCGCGACGAGACCATCACCAAGGGCGTCGAGCAGGCCGTGCGCCACGCTCATGACAGCTACCGGCGCGTGATCGCCAATGGCGACATGCGGCTCCAGCTCTTCCTCGCCAAGCATACCGACCATCTCGAGGACATCCCGCCGGCGACCCCGATGACCAACGTGAAGCTCGATTGGGATGCGCAAAAATGGAAGGCGCCCACCTATCTCATGGAGGATCGCGCTTTCGACGGCATTGCCGGTCTCGGGGCTGCGGCCGCCGGCGGCACCGTGGGGGCGCTTGCGCTTGGACCGACCATCAACGGCGTGCTCGCGCAAAGCTTCGCCCAGATCTCCCGCCGCGTCGCCACCTCGCTCGGCACCCGTCTTGCGCTCGCCGAGGGGGGTGCCGTGGCCGGCACGGTGGTCCAGCCCATGGGCGGCCAGGTGGTCGGCGCCGCGCTCGGCGTGGTGATCGGGGCCGCTGTGGATTATCTCTCGAACTCGGCGAACGAGGCGGTCAACCGCGACAGCTTCGTTGCCGCCAACGAGGAGGCGCTTGACGCCACCATCGCCACCTGGAAGTCGAGCCTCGAGGCCAATATCGACACGGCTATCGACAAATGGTTCGACGACGCCCGCGCGTCCGTCGTGCTCGCCGGCAAATAGCTGCCGGCAATTCTGGGATTGGTTCTTCCGTGCTCGGGCGAGCGAGAAGGCGAAAGCTCAATCCACCGAGATACGCAGCTCACGTCCAAGCACGCCAAACGCGGCGTCGAATATCTAGTCCGCGGCAAAATGCTGCCGTGCGCAGGACCGAGCACGCTCCATGTGCTTTTCGACGGTAGCCTTGGCAAGGTGAGGCTCAACCTCGTCGAAATGCAGGTGCTCGAGCAGCTCGAATCCGGCCGAACGGAAGATATGAGTGTCTTGCAGAACCTGCACGGCATTCCAATTGCCGCTCTTGACCAGGAGCGGCAGCGGAGCTCCCGAGATGGTGATGAGGACGGATTTCTTCCCGGCAAGAAGCCCGCGCACGATGCCGTTGTGGGCTTCATAGGCGAAGCCACGCGCGAAAACCCGATCGATATACCCTTTCATCATCGCTGGCATCGACAGCCACCAGAGCGGGTAGATGACGGTAAGGGCATCGGCGGCGCAAATATCGTCTTGGGCCTGCACCACATCGGCGCTGGCCGGATGATCGGCGCTGACCGGCACAAGCTCGTGCGCGGCGAGAACCGGGTCGAACCCCATGCGGTATAGATCGTAGGTCCGCTGGCTATGGCCGAGCTTTTCCAATTCAGCGGCATAGGTGCGTGTGAGTCCCATCGTGAAGCTGTCTGCGGCGGGGTGAGCGGCAACGATGAGGTGCTTCACCTAAGCTTGTCCCAACCTTGCGGCGGCTTCCCGATCTCCGTGCGCTCGCAAATTCGGCAGGGCACCCGTTCCCCAGCCTCGATCAGGTCCCTGTCCGACATAGCTCGAATATGCACCCTGCTCAGGCTCGACCGCTAGGCTTAGTCAAGAGTGCTTAGATTCAAGCTGACCCACTACCCCTTAAGAGCTTGAAAGGGCCCCAATTCCCGCCAACGGCCGGCTGTCGCGGTCCGGAGAGAATTCAATGGCAAAGGCGCCGGTGACAGCGATATGCTGCGCCTAAAGCCAAAAGGCTAAGGGGATGGAAGAGAGCGTCAAAACCATAGCGCGGCCGGCCGCGAGCCGCTCCTTGCGCGAAGCGATCCGCAAGGCGCGCCTCGACGAGGCCGAGCATCTCGATCGTACCGCCGACCTCCGCGACGGCGAGATCGCCCGGCTCGAGCTGCTCAAGGCCGAGCTTGAGATCGTGTTCGCCGAAATTCCGCAACATGACGACCGGTTCAACCTCGCGCTGGTGCCGAGCCGCCCGGCGCGTTTGTGGATCGATCTCTTCACCTATGCGGCGGTTGACGAAGGCAGCGGCACCTATCTCTTCGTGCGTAACAGCGAGAATGGAAGGCGGACGCTGTTCAGCTCGACCAGCGTCGCCGACATGTCAGACCGCATCACGCGCTACATGGCGCGCGAGATCGTGCGCCGGGAGCGTATCGAGGCGGCGCTGCGCGAGCCCTCGCGCGCAGGATTGATCGGGGGCGACACGCCACCCTTGAGCGCCGGGATGGGCGTGGTCATCGCGGCCTTCGCCATCGGCCTTCTCACCGGCGCGGCAGGCTTGTTCGCAGCCGTGTGGCTCAGCGTTCCCTGAGGACGCGGCGCTCGCTTTCCCAGACATGCTCCGGCGCGGCGGCAACCGAGCGCCCGACCATCTCGCAATGCCACCCGCCATCGGTCCGCGCGATTGAATATTCGTTGTAGCGAGCGGCGGGAATGCGCCCCTCGACAGCTTCCGACGCGGACGGCACGCCGACGACGAAGGCCGGACCACTTACGGTGGCAAGCTCATGCACGGTCTGCCGGTGGTCATGGCCATGCAGCACGAGCTCGGCGCCATGCTGCTTCAGAACGTTGCTGAACCTTCCGGCATCGCGAAGCCCCCGCCGCCAGCCTGCTTGGCCGGGAAGGGGAGGGTGGTGAATGAGCACCACGCGAAACAGCCCTTCGCGACCGAGTCGCGCCAAGGCTTCGGCCAGCAGCGCCCGCTGGGCCGTGCCGATTTTGCCTGCGGCGATGAACGGCATGGTCGGGATGGCCGATGACAGAGCCACGATGGCGATGTCGCCGAAGCGCCGCACGAAGGGAAAGCGGGTGGGCGGCGTCGGCACGAGAAGCTCTCCCGCCGCATTCGACCGCATGTAGGGCTGCCAGAGTGCCGTCCCGGCCTCGGGGTGCAGCCTGACATAGGCATCGTGGTTGCCCGGGATCGCCGTGACCTCTGTTGGCGGTCCGAGGTGATGCAGCCATTCTGCGGCGCGGACGAATTCGTCGGGAAGCCCGAGATTGACCAGGTCCCCGGTGACGGCAATGTGGTCGGGCTTCCGCTCGATGAGGTCGCGGGTGAGCACGTCGAGGATGTCGCGCCGGTGCACGAGCTTGCGCCCGCGATGCCAATTGACGTATCCGAGCATACGCTTGCCCATGAGATCGCCGCGCTTGGCGCGGGGCATGGGGCTCAAATGAATGTCGGAGAGATGGGCGAGGGTGAACACGAGCGCTCCCTTAGCCTGTGCCAGAGCGAGGAGGCAAGTCTGAAGCTGACCTTCCTACAACGTCTGCGGCCCAATCGCGTTCTGACGGCGATGTTCCGGCCGATCTGGCGCATGCGCCGGGGGATGACGATCGGCGCGCAAGGGGCCGTCATCGACAGCGACGGCCGCGTGCTTCTCGTGCGCCATGGCTACCGGCCGGGCTGGTGGTTCCCGGGGGGCGGCGTCGAATGGGGCGAGACGGTCGAGACGGCGCTTGCCCGCGAGCTCGAAGAGGAGGTCGGCGTAAGCGTGACCGGGCCTGTTGAGTTGCACGGCGTCTTCTCCAACAACGCAAGCTTTCCGGGCGACCATATTGCCGTTTTCGTGGTCCGCCATTGGGAGCGGCGCGAAGACTACCGGAAACGGGGAGAGATCGCGGAAGCGGGCATGTTCGAGCGGGGGGACCTGCCGGCGCTCACCGATCCCGGCACGCGGAAGCGACTCGCCGAGATTTTCGATGAGACTCCGCTGAGCGCGCT
>JAENXG010000246.1 GCA_016649675.1 Methyloceanibacter sp. | reverse complement strand
GCTCCGCGGCCAGACTGAATCTTAAGCATCAGAGGTCCCACTCGGCACAGCGCTTGCTACGCGGGCAAGGCGCATTCGCAAGGTTAAGCAGCTTTGGAGAGTCCCGTGTCGCTTGCCAGCCAAATCTCACCTCAGGCGGCCCCTGCCGGCGCCGCCGACCGCGCCGGCAAGCGCGCCGCGACCATGGATCGGCGCACCGCTTTGTTCCGCGAGACAGCCGGGGATAAATGGCGTCGCGTGGCGCTTGGAATGGTGTGGTCGCTGCGGCCGAAGCGGGTCGGAAAGCTCTTGCCGCTGGCGCGTGTGTGGCTGTCCGATCTCGTCGCTCCACGAAAGGGCGTGCCGGAGGCCAACGCGCACGGCAATGGCGAGTTTGCCGGAATGGTTCACGATCTCGCGCCGGCGACCTTGATCGCCGCCTACCGGCGCGGGCTCTATCCCAAGGGCCATTTCGGGCCGCTCAAATGGGTTTCGCCGCGCGAGCGCTGCGTCTTGTTGTTCCCGGACTACCACATCTCGAGACGGATCCGCAGCATCATGCGCCAGGACAAATTCACGGTGACCTTCGATCGCGACTTCGAAGGCGTGATCAAGGCCTGTGCTGGCCGGCGCGCAGGGCGCTGGCACCTGACCTGGATCACGTTACGCATCATGCAGGCCTATGCCGAGCTCTACGACGCGGGATACGTCCATTCCTTCGAGGTGTGGGACAAAGAGGGCCAGCTCGTTGGCGGCGGCTACGGCGTAGCGGTTGGCTCCGTCTTCGTCATCGAATCCCAATTCTCGCGTGACCCGAACACGTCGAAGATCGGCTTCTCTGTGCTCAACTGGCATCTGGCCAGATGGGGCTTCGTGCTGGGCGACAATAAGGATGCGACGCCGACCGCCTTGCAGATGGGCTTTCGCATGATCTCCCGCGCCGAATATCTGCGCGACCTTGCCGCGGGCCTCGAACGCGAAGGCAAAAGCGGCCGGTGGGAGGTTGAGGCGGGGCCGAAGATGGTCGCCGATTGGCACCCCGAGAAAAGCGCTCAGGGCGTCGCGCACCGTTCGACCACCGACTGAAATTTAGCTTTGGAGAGCCCCGTGTCACTCAACCAAATCTTGCCCAAGCCGACGCCCCCTGCGCTCACGGCCACGACCGCCGAGACGCAGGATCGACGTGCCGCCCTGTTCCGCGAAACGCCCTTTGAAACGTTCCAGCGCGTCGCACTCGGAACCGTCTGGTCGCTGATGCCAAGGCGCATCTTCACTCTCCTGCCGCTGGCTCGGGTGTGGCTTGCCGATCTCACCGCTCGGGCACCAGGCCTGCCGGATCCAGAGGTGCGCCCCCGCAACGGCGAGTTTGCCGGGATGGTCCACGACCTCGCGCCGGCGACCTTGATAGCGGCCTATAAGCGCGGGCTCTTTCCCAAGGGCCATTTCGGTCCGCTCAAATGGATGTCCCCGGAAGAGCGCTGCGTCCTCTTCTTCGACGAGTATCACATCCCCAAGCGGCTGCGCCGCCTCATGCGCCAGGGCAAGTACACCGTCACCTTCGATCGCGATTTCGAAGGGGTGATGAAGGCCTGCGCCGGCAAGCGCGAAGGCCGCTGGCACGTGACCTGGATCACGCCGCGCATCATGCGGGCTTACGCCGATCTATACGACGCGGGCCAGGCCCACTCCTTCGAGGTGTGGAACGAGGCCGGCGAGCTGGTCGGCGGCGGCTATGGCGTCGCCGTTGGACGCATCTTCTTCACCGAATCCCAGTTCTCGCACGAGCCGAACACTTCGAAGCTCGGCTTCGCCGTGTTGAACTGGCATCTCGCCCACTGGGGCTACGCGTTGAACGACGGCAAGCGGCCGACCCCGACCATTCTCGATATGGGTTTTCGCCTCATTCCCCGCTTGCAATTCATGCTCCATCTCGTCATCGACGCCACGCGTGGAGGCAAGCCTGGACGCTGGCAGGTCGAGTCCGGGCCGGAGATCGTCGCCGATTGGCACATCGGGAATCCCGAGCCGATCCCCGGCGCAGCGGGCCGGCAGGCGAGGAAGGTCGCGTAGCAGGACATGCCATGAAGCGGCACGGGGGCGATTCACATAGATCGACACGCCGAGCGCGGCTGACCAAGGCCAGCGGCCTCTTCTCCACCTCCTCGCTGCTCACGGGCGCGCGCATCGCTGGCGCGCTTGCCGGTTTCGTGACCCAGGTCGTGCTGGCGCGCACGCTGCAGGCAAGCGCACTCGGATTGTTTTATTCGGTGACGAGCTTGGCCGCGATCATGAGCCTGATCGTAGCGCTGGGATACCCGGCGATCGCCCCGCGCTTCATGTCGCGCTATCGCAAGCAGGGCAAAAGCGAATTGATCGCCGCCTTCGTCGCCCGCGCGCGACGCGACGCCATGTTCTATGTGGCCATCGGCACCGGATCCTTGCTCGCGCTCGCCTGGAGTTGGCCGTCGTTCAGCACCGAAGCGCGCTGGGCGCTCACTGCCGCCGCCTTGTCAATTCCGGCCGGCGCCTCGATCCGCGTCAACGGCTCCTTCGCCACCGCGCTCCGGCGCTTCGCGCTCTCTTATCTGCCTGACACCTCGATCAGGCCGTTCGTCCTGCTTGGCGGCATTCTCGTCCTTCTCGCGCTGGACGTGACGCTGACACCGGCGCGCGTGAGCTGGCTCTTGACCGGCACCATCTCGGCGCTGGCGCTTGGCCAATTCATTCTTGTCTGCAAGGTGATGCCGAGCAAAGCCGCGCCGCCGGCGCCTGCGCGCCTCGTCAAGCTCTGGCAGCGCGAGGCGTGGCCCCAGATCGTGGTCACCCTCTACATTAATTTTTTTGCCGACGTCGACATCCTGCTGGTCACGCCGTTGCTGACCAGCGCCGAGACCGCAGCGATCGGATTATGCCTGAAGCTCTCTCTTCTCGTCGGCTTTGCCGTGCAAATCGCCCACCAGGTGGTGGTGCCCGATCTCGCCGATGCCCGGGCCCGCAAGGAGCCGCACGCGATCCATGAGGCGCTGCTCAAAGCGGTTGCCTTCCCCCTCATCATCACCTTCGCCGCGCTCGCGACCGTTGTTTTGTTCGGCGATCGGTTGCTCGCGATCTTCGGCCCGGAATTCACGAGCGCCAAGCTGCCGCTCGTCATCCTGATGGCGTGCCAATTCGCCCGCGCCGTGTTTGGACCTAGCGTGTCCTTGCTGACGGTCATCGGGGCGCAACGGCAGAATGCGTTGCTGGCGGTGGCAGCCCTCGTCGTGCTGGCGATCGGCAATATCGTGCTGGCGCCGCTCTACGGCGTGGTTGGAGCGGCGATTGCCGTGGCCATCGCGACGCTGTTCTGGCTCGTGGCTTGCGCCGTCGTGCTCGGGCGGGTGAGCGGGCTCAGGACGGACGCCTTATACCTGCTGGGACGGTCGGCCTCGCCGCGCTCAGCGCCGGCCTAGCCGGCAGCGCTGCCGGAAAGCTCGACGGCGCCGTGCTGCTCCAACTTCTGCTCGGCCTGCTCGGTGGCGAACAGCGTGGTGAAGAGCAGCCAGAGGATAAAGGCCGCAACGGTCAGGAGGGCGATGGCGGCGCCAATTTTGCCGAAATGTAAGGGCATTCGATGGGTTCTGGTCCTTGCCGAGGCGAGCAACCTAGCCAAGTCCCCCCTCCCGATCAATCTGGCTTTCGCCCGGCGGGTGGAATAAATCCGTCCACCCCAGGCTCTTCAGGGGTCGAGGAATGCTCATGGCAAAGCGCGTTGGCGGCGGCGACCCTGCCACAAGCTTCATCCTCGTGATCTGCCCCACCCATCGCGACCATCGCGAGCTGCCGCTCTTTGCCCCTCCCGGCACGCGCTACCTGTTCCACGATTATGCGAGCGCGAGCCTTGAGGACCTGATCAGCAAGGCCGCACCTGACGCCGACCTCGCCGCCGATCCCCTGGTCGAGATCGACCGCATCCTAGCCTCGATCGACGGCAGGAAGATCGCGGCCGTTATCAGCACCGACGACTATCCGGGCTCGGCGCTCGCCGCCGCAATAGCCAAGCGGCTCGGTCTCCCCGGGCCCGAGCCTGAGCTCGCGCTGATCTGCCAGCACAAATATCTGTCGAGGAT
>JAENXG010000034.1 GCA_016649675.1 Methyloceanibacter sp. | reverse complement strand
CCTCGATCAGACCTGCATAGACATTGTTCCGGTAGACGCCGAAGCGGCGGGACGGCACGCCGCCCGTCTTGCGCGACAAAGGGGCGGGCACCGCGGCCTCGGTGTCGAGGACGGCGCCGGCGAAGTCCCGCTGCAAGTCAGCAAAGCGCTTCATGGTCATATCGCAATGCGATTGGTGCGGCGATCGGCGAGAACGGCATCGGCACGCCTCGCCTCGGCGAACAGGACCTCCCAGCCGGGCACGTCGTTGTCCCATTCGATCAGGGTGGGACGAGGACCGATGCGGGCGAGAGAGAGCGCGTAAAGCGCCCAGACGGGATCGGCGATCTCGCGCCCGTGGTCGTCGATCAGAAGCGCCGAGCCGTCGTCGTCGCTGTCTGCCGCATGCCCGCCGAGATGGATCTCGCCCACATGCTCGACGGGGAAGGCGTCGATATAGGCGCCCGCGTCGAAGCCATGATTGACGGCCTGGACGAACACATTGTTGACGTCGAGCAGGAGCCCACAGCCGGTGCGCCGCACGATCTCGCGCAGGAACGCGACCTCGCTCATCGCCATCTCGGAGAAGGCCACATAGGTCGATGGGTTCTCGAGCAGCATCCGTTGCCCAAGCACCTCCTGCACCTCATCGATATGGTCGCACACGCGCGCAAGCGTCTCTTCCGTGTAGGGCAGCGGCAAGAGGTCGTTGAGATAAACGCTGTCATGGCTTGACCAGGCGAGATGCTCCGAGAAGAGCGCCGGCTCGTAGCGCACGATCAGCTCTTTCAGGCGTGCGAGATGCTCTTCATCGAGCGCGAAGCTGCCCCCGATCGAAAGCCCGACGCCATGGAGCGACAAGGGATAAAGCTCGCGGATGGCGCGCAAATAATGGTGGGGCGCGCCGCCCTCGCCCATGTAGTTCTCGGCGTGGATTTCGAACCAGCCGATGTCGGGCGCGGACTCGAGAATATCTCGATAGTACTCCGGCTTGAGTCCGACACCCGCTCGGGCCGGGAGCGGGCCGTTATCCGCCAGGCTTTGTGCCACTTGCACGCCCTAGGCTGGAGGCAGGTCGCGGTCGAGCGGCTCCAGGCTCCCCTTGCGCCCGCCGGGAAGCTCCATGGTGAGGCACGTGCCCTTCGGCACGAGCATCCAGGAATTGCCTTGATAATCGACCGTGGAGGAGCCGGCGCAGCCCGTGCCGGGACCCGCCTGGCATCCGTTCTCGCCGGCCTTGGCGACGCCGTAGCATTTCTCGGTCCCGCCCTCGTCCGCGGCCTTCGCGCTCTGGTTCGAGGCCACAATCCCGAGTGCGGCGGTAAAGGCAAATCCGACGGCCAATCCCGTCATTCTTTTTGCTTGGTCCTTCATGCCCGGCTCCTCTGGATGCAAAATCGCGTCACCCCTCCGGAACTCCTTCCGGAGGTCTTGGTTAGGCCCCGGAGTAAGCCTTCGGCCCTGGCGTCTCGTCAAATCACAGTGGCGCCAGAATGAGGTGAACGGGGCTCTGAATCCCGCTTGTGTGCGTATTGGAAATCTGTCATTTTGGGGGCGAATAGGACAGGCTTGCTGACCTTTGTTGGGGAGGCTGCGGCGCCACACTCCAAGCGTTCGTCTCGGCAACGAGGCGGACCTCGATCTTGGCCTCGCGTTCGCTCAAACCAAGGCGCTAGCCGCCTAAGGAGCCGGTTCTTCGCTTTCAGCCGCTGGGCGTTCTCTGCTGATGAAGGGCCGGCCGTTGGCCAAAGCTTTTCTGGCCCCGCTCTCGCTTGCTTGGGGCGCGAGGCGTGGCCGAGGTTGTATGTGACAATGGCATCCCGTGAGTATCCTGCTGGTTCCTCGACTACGCTGTGGCCTAGCCCCCCGGCGGCGCAAGGACTCTATGATCCGAAGCGCGAGCACGACGCTTGCGGCGTGGGCTTCGTCGCCGATCTGAAGGCGCGCCCAAGCCACAAGATCATCGAGCACGGCCTGCAGATTCTGGAGAACCTCACCCATCGCGGCGCAACCGGGGCAGACCCGCTCGCCGGCGACGGCGCCGGCATCCTGGTGCAGATCCCACACGCCTTCCTCAAGGAGGTTTGCGCGCCGCTCAGGATCAAGCTGCCCGAGCCCGGCCAATACGCCGTCGGCCACATGTTCATGCCGCGCAACCACGCGCAGCGCATCTATTGCGAATCCGTGGTAGCCCGCGTGGTCGAGGCCGAAGGGCTGAAGCTACTCGGTTGGCGCGACGTGCCGACCGACAATTCCTGTCTCTCAGCGTCGGTGATCGAGACCGAGCCCACCCATCGGCAGGTCTTCATCGGCCGCGGGCCTGAAGTCGAGGACGAGACCGAATTCGAGCGCAAGCTCTACATCCTGCGCAAGGTGATCTCCAACACGATCAACGGCGAGACTGGCGGACACGACATCGGCTTCTACACCGTGTCGCTCTCCTGCCGCACGCTCGTCTACAAGGGCATGTTCCTCGCCTATCAGCTTGGCGCCTATTACCCCGACCTGCACCACCCGAGCTTCGCCTCGGCTTTGGCGCTGGTGCATCAGCGCTTCTCCACCAACACCTTCCCCTCCTGGAAGCTCGCCCATCCCTACCGCATGGTCGCCCATAACGGCGAGATCAACACGCTGCGCGGCAACGTCAACTGGATGGCGGCGCGACAGGCGAGCGTGTCCTCGCCGCTGTTCGGCAAGGACATCAAGAAGCTCTGGCCGATCTCCTATGAGGGCCAGTCCGACACCGCCTGTTTCGACAATGCGCTCGAGTTCCTCGTGCAGGGCGGCTACAGCCTCGCGCACGCAGCGATGATGCTGATCCCCGAGGCATGGGCCGGCAATCCGCTCATGGATGCCAAGCGCCGCGCCTTCTACGAATATCACGCCTGCCTCATGGAGCCGTGGGACGGCCCCGCCGCCATGGCCTTCACCGACGGCAGGCAGATCGGCGCCACGCTCGACCGCAACGGTCTTCGGCCCGCGCGCTATCTCGTCACCGACGACGGCCTCGTCGTCATGGCTTCGGAGACCGGCGTGCTGCCGATCGACGAGAAGACCATCGTGCAGAAATGGCGGCTGCAGCCTGGCAAGATGCTGCTCATCGATCTCGAGAAGGGGTGCATCGTCTCCGACGAGGAGATCAAGGCGGAGCTTGCCTCCGCGCATCCCTATCAGCAATGGCTCGACCGCACCCAGATCCGCGTGCACGAGCTGCCCGGGAACCCGGCCCCCTCGCCCCGCACCAATGTGAGCCTGCTCGATCGCCAGCAGGCCTTCGGCTACACGCAGGAGAGCATCAAGTTCCTGATGCTGCCGATGGCCGAGTCGGGCCAGGAGGCCGTCGGCTCCATGGGCAACGACACCCCGGTGTCGGTGCTGTCCAACAAATCGAAGCTGCTGCACACCTATTTCAAGCAGAACTTCGCGCAAGTGACGAACCCGCCGATCGACCCGATCCGCGAGGAGCTTGTCATGTCGCTCGTGACCTTTATCGGGCCGCGGCCGAACCTGCTCGACCTCGAAGGCACGTCGCGGCAGAAGCGGCTCGAGGCGGCCCATCCGATCCTCACCAACGACAATCTCGAGCGCATCCGCGGCATCGGCGACATCGCCGACAACCAGTTCCGTACCGTGACGCTCGACATCACCTGTGCCGCCGATCACGGCGCCCCCGGCATGGGCAAGGCTTTGGACCAGCTTTGCAAGCGCGCGGAAGCTGCGGTTCGCGCCGGCGAGAACATCATCATCCTGTCGGACCGGGCGGCCGGCCCCGACCGGGTGCCGATCCCGTCGCTGCTCGCCACCTCCGCCGTGCATCATCATCTGATCCGCTGCGGGCTCAGGACCTCCGTCGGGCTTGTGGTCGAGACCGGCGAGGCGCACGAGGTGCATCAGTTCGCAACGCTCGCGGGCTATGGCGCCGAGGCGATCAATCCTTATCTCGCCTTCGAGACCATCGAGGCCATGCTGTCCGATCTCGATGAGGAGCTGACCGCTGAAGAGGCGGTGAAGCGCTACATCAAGGCGACCGACAAGGGCATCCTCAAAGTGATGTCGAAGATGGGCATCTCGACCTATCAGTCCTATTGTGGCGCGCAGATCTTCGATGCCGTGGGCTTGCGGAGCGACTTCCTCGCCAAATATTTCACCGGCACCAACAGCCAGGTGGAAGGCGTGGGGCTCGAGGAGATCGCGCGCGAGACCGTCGAGCGCCACCAGGCAGCCTTTTCCGATGCGCCGGTGTTACGCGAGGCGCTCGAGGTCGGCGGTGAATATGCCTACCGCGTGCGCGGCGAGGCTCATATGTGGCGGCCGTCGGTGGTCGCCGATCTGCAACACGCCGTGCGCGGCGCGCTGCCCGAGAAGTACCGCTCGTTCGCCAAGCAGATCAACGAGCAGACCGAGCAGCTCCTGACCTTGCGCGGCATGTTCCGCATCAAGACCGCCGATGAGATGGGCCGCAAGCCCGTTCCGCTCGATGAGGTCGAACCCGCCAAGGAGCTCGTCAAGCGTTTCTCCACCGGCGCCATGTCCTTCGGCTCGATCAGCCGCGAGGCGCATACCACGCTCGCCATCGCCATGAACCGCATCGGCGGCAGGTCCAACACGGGCGAGGGCGGCGAGGAGTCGGACCGCTACAAGCCGTTGCCGAACGGCGACTCGATGCGCTCGAAGATCAAGCAAGTGGCCTCGGGCCGCTTCGGCGTGACGGCGGAATATCTCGTCAATGCCGACATGATGCAGATCAAGATGGCGCAAGGGGCCAAGCCCGGAGAGGGCGGCCAGCTCCCCGGCCACAAGGTCGACGCCGTCATCGCCAAGGTGCGCCACTCGACGCCGGGCGTGGGCCTGATCTCGCCGCCGCCGCATCACGACATCTATTCCATCGAGGACTTGGCGCAGCTCATCTTCGACCTGAAGAACGTGAACCCCGACGCCGATGTCAGCGTCAAGCTCGTGAGCGAGGTCGGCGTCGGCACAGTCGCCGCCGGCGTATCGAAGGCGCGCGCCGACCACGTCACCATTGCCGGCTTCGAGGGCGGCACCGGTGCCTCGCCGCTCACCTCGATCAAGCATGCCGGATCACCTTGGGAGATCGGCCTTGCCGAGACCCAGCAGACGCTGGTGCTCAACCGCTTGCGCGGCCGCATCGCCGTGCAGGTCGACGGCGGCATCCGCACCGGGCGCGACGTCGTAGTCGGCGCGCTGCTCGGCGCCGACGAGTTCGGCTTCGCCACCGCGCCCTTGATTGCCGCGGGCTGCATCATGATGCGCAAATGCCATCTGAACACCTGCCCGGTCGGCGTCGCCACGCAAGACCCGGTGCTGCGCGCGCGCTTCCAGGGCAAGCCCGAGCACGTCATCAACTACTTCTTCTTCGTCGCCGAGGAAGTGCGCGAATATATGGCTGCGCTCGGCTTCCGCAGCTTCGCCGAGATGATCGGCGAGACCGAGATCCTCGATAAGAGCCAGGCGATCGACCATTGGAAGGCGAAGGGGCTCGACTTCAGCCGCATCTTCCACAAGCCGGACGTGCCGGCGGAGGTCGCGATCTGCAATTCCGAGCGCCAGGACCATCAGCTCGACAAGGTGCTCGACCGCCAGCTGATCGAGCTCTGCCGGCCGGCGCTCGAGGAGAAGAAGCCGGTCAAGCTCGACCTCCCGATCCGCAGCGCCAACCGCACCACCGGCGCCATGCTGTCGGGCGAGATCGCCAAGCGTTACGCCCATGCCGGCCTCCCCGAGGACACCATCTGGGTGAGCTTCAAGGGCTCGGCCGGCCAGAGCTTCGGCGCCTGGCTCGCCCACGGCGTCACCCTCGATCTCGTCGGCGAAGCCAACGACTATGTCGGCAAGGGTCTCTCCGGCGGCCGCATCATCGTTCGCCCGGTGGCGGAGTCGGCCATCGTGCCGGAGAAGTCGATCATCGTCGGCAACACGGTGCTTTATGGCGCTATCGCCGGGGAATGCTATTTCCGCGGCGTCGCCGGCGAGCGCTTCGCCGTGCGCAATTCCGGCGCCATCGCCGTGGTCGAGGGCACCGGCGACCATGGCTGCGAATATATGACCGGCGGCGTCGTGGTGGTGATCGGCCAGACCGGGCGCAATTTCGCGGCCGGCATGTCTGGCGGCATTGCCTACGTGCTCGACGAGGATGGCGACTTCGAGCGCCGCTGCAATCTCGCCATGGTCGATCTCGAGCCGGTGCCGAGCGAGAACCAGGTGATGGAGCGGAGCCGCCACCAGACCGGTGACCTCGAAAGTCATGGGCTGGTCGATGTGACCGACATGAGCCGCTTCGACGAGGAGCGCCTGCATCAGCTCATCGAAAACCATCTCCACTATACGGGCTCGGCGCGGGCCCGCGCCATCCTCGACGATTGGGCTTCCTACCTGCCGAAATTCGTCAAGGTGATGCCGGTCGAGTACCGCCGGGCGCTCGAGGAAATGGCGAAGGCGCAGATCGCGGACAAGTCCGGTCTTGGCGAGATCGAGATCGGGCTCCGCGGCAGCGGCAACGGCAAGTAATCTTCAAGGCAAAGGAGCCAAGATGCCCTCGAGGAAGGCGCCAGGCGGCGACTCTGCCACGCCACAATGGTGCCCGCTTGACGGAAATCGCAGGACGGTGACTACTCGTTGGCTGACAGTTCGCGCGGCCTTGGGCCAAAGAGCATGACCCATATGGGCAAGATCACGGGCTTTCTTGAGATCGACCGCGAGGACCGGACCTACGAGCCGGCCTCCGACCGCATCCGCCATTATCGCGAGTTCATCATCCCGCCCGCCGAGGCCGAGGTCGTGCGCCAGGCCGCCCGCTGCATGGATTGCGGCATCCCCTACTGCCACACCGGCTGCCCGGTGAACAACCAGATCCCCGACTGGAACGACCTCGTCTATCATTCGGACTGGGAGGTGGCGGCGGAGAACCTGCACTCGACCAACAACTTCCCCGAGGTGACGGGCCGCATCTGCCCTGCGCCGTGCGAGGCTGCTTGCACGCTCAACATCATCGACGTCCCCGTCACTATCAAGTCCATCGAATGCGCAATCGCCGACAAGGCCTTCGAACAGGGCTGGATCAGGCCGCTCCCGCCCGAGACGAGGACCAGCAAGCGCGTGGCCATTATCGGCTCTGGCCCGGCGGGGCTCGCCGCCGCCCAGCAGCTCGCCCGTGCCGGCCACGACGTGCATGTCTTTGAGAAGCACGCTCTGCCGGGCGGACTGCTCCGCTATGGCATCCCCGACTTTAAGATGGAGAAGCATATCGTCGAGCGGCGCGTGGCGCAGATGGAAGCAGAAGGCGTCACCTTCCACTGCAACGTCCATGTCGGCCGCGATGTACGCGTGATGAGGCTCGAGCGCGACTATGATGCCGTGCTGCTGGCCGGCGGCGCCGAGCACCCCCGCGATCTTGCCGTCCCGGGCCGCGATCTCGCCGGGGTGCATTACGCCATGAATTTTCTGCCGCAGCAGAACCGCCGCGTCTCCGGCGAGCCCTTAGGCGATGTCGAGCCGATCCTGGCCACGGGAAAGCAAGTCGTGGTGATCGGCGGCGGCGATACCGGCTCCGACTGCATCGGCACCTCGTTCCGCCAAGGCGCCGTCGCCGTGACGCAGCTCGAAATCCTGCCGATGCCGCCGGAGAAGGAGAACAAGGAGCTCACCTGGCCGAACTGGCCGCTCAAGCTCCGCACCTCATCGAGCCAGGCCGAGGGCGCTGCCCGCGATTTTGCCGTGGCAACCAGCCGGTTTCTCGGGGCTGATGGTCAAGTCGAGGCGCTCGAATGCATCCGCCTCGACAGCCAGATGAAGCCGGTGCCCGGCAGCGAGTTCGAGATCCCGGCAGACCTGGTGCTTCTCGCCATGGGTTTCCTCCACCCGGTGCAGGAGGGCATGGTCAAGGATTTGAAGGTCGACCTCGATGCCCGCGGCAACGTGAAGGCGAACGAACTCGACTACCGCACCTCGCGGCCCAAAGTGTTCGCGGCCGGAGACATGCGCCGTGGCCAGTCTCTCGTGGTGTGGGCGATCCGCGAGGGCCGACAGGCGGCGCAGGCCATCGACAAGTTCCTGATGGGCAAGACCGACCTCCCCCGCTAGAGCCGCTCAGTGCCCGGCGGCGCCAGAGTGATTGAATTTCTCCGATTCAAGGTCGAGCGCATGCTTGGCCAGCGTCGGCAGCGATCCGGTATATTGATCGGGGAGCGCCTCGCCTCTGCCCCTGAGCGCGAGGACCGGACCGCCGACCAGGCCTGCGACGTCGGCCCAGCTCGCACCCTTCGCCTCCGCCACGAGGGTGCGGACGCTCGCAATCACGGTCTTTGCCCCGGCGCGCTCCGTGGCGACGTCCCAGGCTTCGCAGAGCGCGAGCAGCGAGCGCCCATGCCCCCGCTCGGCAAGGTCGCCGGCGGCGATCCGCAAGCCGTCGGAGTTGAAGATGGCAAGAATGGCGGCGGCCAGAAGGAGCGCGCGGAAGACCGTGCCCTGCTTGCCCGCGTGTCGGCGCGACTGGCGGCCAAACCGCGGCGGGAAGCCCCATGCCGGCCGCTTAGCCCGGACGAAGAGGGGGACTACGGCGAACGCCTCGCCCGCGCGAGCGCTCTTGTTCGGCTTAACTCGGCGGCCAGGCGAAGTCGTCGCCTCTGCCCGTCTTGGGCTTGAGCTGCTCGCCCTTGATGAGAACCTTGTAGTATGGCCGTTGCGAGAGCGGCAGCCGCGGCTTCGACGAGGCGAGCGACAGATCGGTAAGGGTCGAGATCGTGGCGACGGCGGTCAAGCCATCGCCAAGCTCGCTCGTGATGATCTCGGCCTCCGGCATTGCCGGCCCGCCCGCTTGCGGCGTGAGGCTTTGCGCCGCTTGCAGCGTCGAGTCGATCGCGGGCCTGACCACGCTCACCTCTCCCACCGTGCTGTGCTGCAGCGGAGCCGCCTGATCGGAAGAGGCCTCACCCGGCGCGGCCGGCGTGCCCTCTGCCGGTTCGCCCGCGCCCGGCTGGTCCGGCGCCGCGGACGCTTGCGTATCTGACGCTGCCGTCGCGGGCTCTGGCGTGTCGGACGGAGGCGCTTCGGCAGACTGAGCGGGCGCAGGCGAGGCCCCAGGGGCGACGTCCCGGCCCATGACCTTCGCCTGCTCTTCCACGTTCCCGGCCAGCGGGATATTCCGCTCGAGCTTGGCGAGGCTCAGATCGCGGCGGAGCTCCTTCTCCACGAAGTGGGCGAGCTTGAGATAGCCGCGCATGGTGAAATGCACGCCGTCGTCGGCTCTGAGCCGCTTGACCTGTCCCGTCATGTCGGGACCATAGGCGCTGAACCGCCCCGCCTCGTCGGTGAAGCCGTTCCAGGTGTCAATGAACTTGGCGCCGTTGATGAAGGCCTTCTCGCGGAAGACGTCGTTCATTATCTCGGCGTCGGCGCTTTGATCGGGGCTGCGCATGATGGGAAGACCCACCCAATAGACCGCCATGTTGGCAGCGCGGAGCTTCTTGATGAAGGCCTCCACCCGCTGGCCATAAGCCTCGCGCCAGGCTTCGCTGCCGACCTTCAGCGAATCCTTGCCGCTGCGGATCGCCTGATCATCGTTAGCCCCGATCATGACGACGGCGATCGGGTAGCTCTCCTCCTTGAGGATCTTGGCAAGCTCTGCATTCCAGTCGTAGGAGTCCGTGCGCACGAAGCCGGTTGACACCTTGGATCGCTGGATAAACTCAAGATTGGTGTCCTCCTGGAAGGCGCGATAAAGGCCAGACCACAATCCGTCTCCGAGTGAATCGCCGAGCACGACGACGCGGTAGCGGTCGCCGGTGGGGAAGGGATTGATATAGCTGCGCTGGACGGGTGCCGTGCCCTGCTGCGCCGAGGCAGGCAAAGCCGCAAGGCAAGAGACGAGGAGTGCGAGCAGCGCGGCAGCCGCAGCCGGCAGTCCGGCAAAGAAGCGCGGCGCAGCTCGGCTCGAGCGAAGGCAAGACGCATTACGAGACATGATGTGCGGACCCTTGGCTTGGGTCCCCCCTTAATTCGTCCCGGCTTGGGACACTGCTAGTCGTTTTCAGCCCAAAGGCCAAGACTCCCTTCACTATTCGTGCCGGAGATCGGTTGAGTTTTGGCTGATCCTTGTGCCGATGTGACGAGTTCAGCATCGGAAGCTGACGGGATCATGAATTCAACCAGCCTGCCGCTCGCTGCGCAAGAGCTTAAGGATGGTGAGACTTGGAAACCCGTCGACCGGAAGCCCCTTGGTGCGCTGATAAGCCTTCACCGCTTCGAGCGTCGCCGGCCCGATGACGCCGTCGGGGTCGCCGGTCAACAGCCCGCGCGCAAGGAGGAGTTGCTGCAACTCGATGCGCTGATCGAGGGCAAGGTGGTTCTCGTCAGTCGGCCAGGGATGCACGAGGGGGCCCCCGCCGCGGAGCCGGTCGGCGAGATGGCCCACGGCCAGCGCATAGGATTTGGCGGTGTTGTAGTGGAGGATCGCGCCGAAATTGTTGAGCACGAGGAAGGACGGCCCGTTGGCGCCGGCCGGCGCGAACAGGCTCGCTTTGTCGGTCGCCCGCGGGAAGGCCTCGCCGTTCACCCGCACGATGCCGAGCTTCTGCCATTCGCCGAGTGGCTTTTGCGTGCTCTCGCTGACCCGTTTGGGATCGAAGCCTTTGGGCAGCGCCACCTCATAGCCCCAGGTCTGGCCGGCCTGCCATTTGGAGACCTTGAGATAGCTTGCCGTCGAGGCGAGCGCGTCCGGTATATTGCCCCAAATGTCGCGCTTGCCGTCGCCGTCTTGATCGACGGCATAGGACGTGTAGGTGGTGGGAATGAATTGCGTATGGCCCATGGCGCCGGCCCACGAGCCGTTCATTCCCTCAAGCGTGATGTCGCCATGCTGGAGGATCTTCAGCGCTGTGACGATCTGGGGCTTGGCGAACTTGGCCTTGGTGCCGGTGCAATAGAGCGTGCCGAGCGAGCGGATCACATTCTTGTCGCCAGGCTGCGTGCCGTAGTTCGACTCCACCCCCCAGATGGCGACGATGATATGCCGGTCGACGCCGTAGCGGGTCTCGAGCGAGCCGAGGAGCGCCTGGTAGTCAACGAGCTTCTGTTTCCCGGCCTCAATGCGCTTGTCGGAGACGACACGATCCATGTATTCGCCGATCGGCTTCACATATTCGGGCTGGAAGTTGGCAGCCTCGACCACTTCGGGATCGTTGGTGAACCCCTGAAAGGCGCGATCGAAGGTGGCGCGCGTGACACCGGCGCTCTTGGCGGCGGGCCAGAGGCTCTGCACGCAGGCCTGGACCTTGGGATCGACGGTGTCGGCGGCAGCGGCCGGAAGCGCCATGAGGAGCAAGGCGGCCAAGCCGGCGCCGAGGATCAAGGACTTGGGATTTTGAGCGATTCGCATGGGCCGAAATCTAGCAAGCCCTGAGGGCTAAACCTAGGCGCGCAAACGCGACCTTTCGGCTCGCTTATGGCCTACCGAGCCGCGGCGCTCGCCTCTTTCAGCACGGCGTCGACGAGCGCGCTGCTCGGATAGCAGCTGAGCGGCAGCCCGCGCTTCTGCTCTTCCAGGCCGATCGTCCGCCTTGTCTTGAAGCCGGCAAGGCCATCTACCTTGCCCACGTCATCGCCCTGCGCCACGAGCACCTCCTGGAAGCGCTGGATGCGGTCGCGGGCCAAGCGCTCGACCGGCTGCCAGGTGCCGACGAACGCGGCGGGGGCGTTGGCGGCGATCATGTCTGCCACATGGCCCACGAAGATCGCGTAGACGTCTGAGTTGTTATAGAGCTTCAGCACCGAGAAATTGCTGGTGGCAAGGAAGGCCGGACCTTTCAGCCCGGCGGGCAGGACGAGAAAAGTGGGATCCCCGAGCTTCTCCTCTGGGAAGGGGCGATCCTTCACCCGCGCCACGCCGAGCTTGACCCATTCGGAAATCGGGCGCGCGAGGTCAGGCCCCTGCTGGGTGCAGTCGAACTTCTCCGGTAGCTTGACCTCATAGAACCAGGTCTGCGCCCCGTCCCAGCCCTGGCTGTGCAGCGAGTTGCCGGTCGAGGCGAGCGCATCGGGAATCGAGCTCCAGATATCGCGCTTGCCGTCGCCGTCGAAATCGACGGCATAGTTGTCGAAATCTGAGGGCAGGAACTGAGTGTAGCCCATGGCGCCAGCCCAGGAGCTTCGCATCGTGGCGCGCGTCGCGTGCCCCTCTTGCAGGATTTTCAGCGCCACGACGAGCTGCTTGCGGAACTCATCTGGGCGCTGCCCCATGAAGCCTTGCGTGGCGATGGCCGACAGTGCGTCGAACGGCATGTCGACGGTGCCGAAGCCCGTCTCCCGCCCCCAGATGGCGACGATGACGCTCGCCGGCACGTTGTATTGCCTCTGGATCGCCGCGAGCTGCGGCCCCCACTGGTTCATCTTGCTGCGGCCGGTCGCCGCCAGGCTGCTGAGAGCCCCTTCTTTGAAATAACCGGCCGGCACATCGAACTCGGGCTGATGCGTCGGCTTCATCTGGTCGGCGAGCACCTGCGGCAGCGCCGGTCCGCCCGGAGCGGCCGGGTCGGGCAAGACAAGATGCGGCAAGGACCAATCGAGCTTCAGCCCTTTAAGGTTGGCATCGAAGGTGGCGCGCTTGATGCCGGCCGCTTCCGCCTCGGGCCAAAGTCCTTGCAGCCACTCGGAGAAGCGCTTCTCCACCGCTTGCTTATAGGCCGCCACCTCATCCACTGCCGCTTGCGCGTGCCCGGTCAGGAGCACGGAGAGCGCGAAGACGAAGGCAAGACCGACGTGCCGGAACTCGCGTCTTGGCATAGTCATGCGCGACCCCTCAAAGCGACTCAGGCGATCAGGCGCCTGGGACCTTGATTTTGAGGAATGCTTTAAGGCGCCGCAAAGGCAAAATGGAGAGGGCCTAGGAGGCGGCGCGGACTTCCGTCAGGCGCTTCTCCCAGGAAAGCGCGTCCCCGACGATGGTGTCGAGGTCGTCGAGGCGTGGCTCCCAGCCGAGAACCTCGCGAATGCGCCCAGCACTCGCGACGAGTGCTGCGGGATCGCCCGGCCGGCGCGGGGCCATATGCACGGCGAAATCTGAATTCGCCGCGCGCTTGACCGAGCCGATCACGTCGAGCACGGAGAAGCCCCTTCCATAGCCGCAATTCAGAACCTCGCTCTTCCCACCCTCCCTGAGATGACGGAGCGCATCGAGATGGGCGCGGACGAGATCGCTGACATGGATATAGTCGCGGACGCAGGTGCCATCGGGCGTGGGATAGTCGGTGCCGAACACTTCGAGATAGGGCCTCTGGCCGAGCGCCGCTTGCACCGCAACCTTGATGAGGTGGGTCGCGTGCGGGGTCGACTGCCCGCTCCTCCCCTCAGGGTCGGCGCCGGCGACATTGAAATAGCGCAAGGCCACATAGCGCAAAGGATGCGCGATTGCCGTGTCGCGCAGCATGGTCTCGGTCATCAGTTTGGAGCTGCCGTACGGCGAGATCGGCTCGAGCCGGGCCTTCTCGCTGACGGGGTTCGCCTTCGGCATGCCGTAGACCGCGGCGGTCGAGGAGAAGATGAAATGCGGGACCTTGGTCTCGACCGCAACGGCGATCAGCGAGCGCGACTTGCAGGTGTTGTTGAGGTAGTAGCCGAGCGGATCGGCGATCGATTCCGGCACCACGATGGAGCCGGCGAAATGGATGATGGCGTCTATTGGATTGCGCAGCAGGAGCCGGCGCACGAGGTTATGGTCGCCGACGTCGCCCTCGACGAACTTCGCCTCGGCTGGCACCGCCCAGCGGAACCCGGTCGACAGATTGTCGATAACGAGAACGTCCTCGCCGGCGCCGAGAAGCTCGAGCGCCATGTGGCTCCCGATGAAGCCAGCCCCACCCGTGACCAGAACGCCCATCAAGCAACCTTCTCGACAGTGACCGTTTGCAATTCGTCGCTTGCTATCGGAAAGAGGTTGAAGGACTTCTAACTTCGATGGGCGACACCCGCCCACGCCACCCAGTCTTAACCTTACCGAGGATCCGCATGGCTGCTCGCGTCCGCAAGGCAGTGTTCCCCGTGGCGGGGCTCGGCACCCGCTTTCTGCCGGCGACCAAGGCCATGCCGAAGGAGATGCTGACGGTGGTCGATCGTCCGCTGATTCAGCATGTGGTCGACGAAGCGATGGCAGCCGGCATCGAGCACTTCATCTTCGTCACGGGCCGCAACAAGGGCGTGATCGAGGACCATTTCGACAGGCAATTCGAGCTCGAGCAGGTGCTGGCCGCCCGCGGCAAGACGAGCGAGCTTGCGCTCCTCAACAACGATCTGCCGGGGCCGGGCAGCACGAGCTTCACCCGTCAGCAGGAGCCGCTGGGCTTAGGCCACGCCGTCTGGTGCGCGCGCGAGCTCGTGGGCCCTGAGCCCTTCGCGTTGCTCCTTCCCGATGTGCTGGTGCAGACGCAAGGCAAAGGATGCCTCGCCCAGATGCTCGACGTCTATGCGCGGCACGGCGGCAATATCCTCGCCGTCGACCCGGTGCCCGACGACCAGGTGAAGAATTACGGCGTGGTGAGCATCGGCGAAGGCGACGGGCGGGTGTTTCCCATCAATGGCATGGTGGAGAAGCCGGCCCCTGGGACCGCGCCCTCCAACCTCACCATTCTCGGCCGCTACATTCTGCAGCCCGAGATCTTCGACCTGCTCTCGGCGCAGGAGCAGGGTGCCGGCGGCGAAATCCAAATTACCGACGCCATGCTCGCGCTGCTCAAGGCTCAGCCCTTCTACGCCTTGAAATATGAGGGACGGACCTTCGACTGCGGCTCCAAAGTCGGCTTCCTCACCGCCAATGTCGCTTACGCGCTCGCCCGCCCCGACATCGCCGAAGCCTTCACGGCCGAGATCAAGAAGCTGATCTGAAAGACGTT
>JAENXG010000417.1 GCA_016649675.1 Methyloceanibacter sp. | reverse complement strand
CGTCCGCTCGCGCGGGTGCCGGAAAACACTCTCAAGTTTGCGGTCGGAGTCCTGCTTTCATCGTTCGGAATATTTTGGACCGGGGAAGGGCTTGGCGTCCCGTGGCCAGGTGAGGACCTTGCTATCCTCGCGTTTGCCGCTTTATTTCTGACGACAGCACTTTCAGCCGTCGTCCTAGCGCGGCGCGTCAGGCCAGAGCAGCATTTAACATGACAACGCTGGCCACTGTCTTCAGGACGCTCATCGGCTTGTTCGTCGATGATGGCGCGCTGGCCCTGTCGATTATTGTCGTCGTCCTGCTCTCCTGGATATTCACAGCCCTATTCACGGATTTGCCGCTCGCCGCTGGCGCCGTGCTTTTGGTCGGTGCTCTTGCGGTCCTAATCGCCAATGTGATGACAGCCGCAGAGCGGTAGGCCTGCGAAGTCTCTTCGCGCGATCATCCGCTTTGGGTCATTAGCCTACGTCACGACGCCCCATCGAGTTGGTCCGCTAAGTGCCAGGAGCGGACATCGCACGGTGTTCTTTCGCCCAGCGGGTTTCAGCGTTGGAGTAAAGGAGATCAGTTTGTGACCGTGGCACGAGCAGAGCGCGGTGGGCGAATGCCCACGCCATGTTCTGACGCGATCTCGGCAGAGGAGCGCTTCGCGGAGATGGCTAAGGTCCGCGACCGCTGGAACCGCATTAGCCCGACGATGGTGGCGATGGTCAGCAGATAGACAACGATCTGCGCGGCCGTGGGCCGATCCGTGTAGCCGATCAGCGTATGGACCAAGCGCCCGGTCAGGCTGCCCTCCGAGAGAAGCCAAGATGTGTCCCAAACGATGAACGTGAGCACTTCGATATAACCGGCTTGCTGGAGGAAGGCGACGGCCTGCGCTGCAAGCCCGGCGGCGAGCACCGTGATGAGGCCGGACGTGACAGAGAACAGATGCCGCGCGGGAATGGTCAGCAAGCCAAGATACATGAGCGCCGAGACCCCCGCGCCGGCGAGCACTCCAAGCGTTCCCCCGATCATCATGCCCGCCGCCGAAGTCCCTCCAGAGGCAAAGACGCCATAGAGAAAGAGGACGACCTCTGATCCCTCCCGGAGCACGGCCACGCCGCATACAATCGACAAAGCGGCGAGCGGCCTTTGACCCGTAGCGACCGCCGCACCCACCTGTCGCATTTCTTGGGCAATGGCACGGCCATGGCTTGCCATCCAGACATTGTGCCAGGTCAGCATTCCCACAGCGAGAAGCAGGATGCTCGCATTGAAGAGTTCCTGGCCCGAGCCCTCGAACAAGGGGGCGATCTCGCCGGCGAAGGCGGCGACGAGGCAAGCGCCCGCGACGCCTCCGATGATACCGTAGCTGACCCAGAGGCCCCGGCGCGGCACTCCCTTGGTCGCAGCGAGCACGATGCCGACGATCAGTCCGGCCTCAATGACCTCGCGAAAAACGATCAGGAGCGTGGCAAGCATTCGTCTCTAGTCCCTCTCGCTACTTCGCGATCAGCGTTCCCTTGGTCTCGTCCTCGTGAAAATCGTCAAAGAACCCGTAGGTGCCGGCCTTCAGCGGACCAATATAGAGGCTGACTTCGCCACCGGCCGGGACGACTTTCTCGGCCTTGAAATTGTGGCTTTCGAACTCGGCGGGAGTCGAGTCGAGATTCTTGATGGTGAGCTTCACGCGTTGGTCGGCAGGGATGGTCAGTTCCGATGGAGTGAATTTGTGCTCTTTGAGGCTCAATTCGAAGGATAGATCGTTAGCACCCAGCGCTGTGAGGCTCGTCAAGAGCGCCGTGATGAGGACGGGGAATGGAAGAATGTAACGCATGCGGGAAATCCCCTGCCAGTGGAAGTCTTCAATCATTTCTGTGTGGTCGAGCGCCATCTCTCGCTTTCGCAGGACTTTAGAATTCGAGCTCGGCATCCAGCTTGAACGTCACGTCGGACGTGACATCGGTCAGCCCGAACAAAACGCCTGCTGCCATCTTGATTTCCGGCGCCTCGGATTCCTGCTCGTGCTCACTCTCATCGTTCTCGCGCTTCTCGGCCGAAGAGCTCGCCTCCTCGCCAAAGTTCAGATAGACCACCGGTCCGGCACGGTGCGGCTGGTCGTTGAATGACCCTGAGTTGGCGAGATCTTTTATCTCGCCAAAGGCCTCGACGCCGAGTCCAACGCGGCGGTTGAACTCATATTTGAGCTGCCAGTTGTATTCAAAGCCCAAGCTCTCGGTGTCCGCCTTGTCGCCGACCTGACCCGTGAAAAACGCGTCGAAGGTCGTGCTGGCACGGCCCTGCGCGTACTTCACGATCGGCCCGAACAGGATCTCATCGGCCTGATCATGTTCGAGCTTCGCCTCATACTCGGTTCGAAAAGCGAGGTCGAATCCGTCTCCCTTGCGCT
>JAENXG010000200.1 GCA_016649675.1 Methyloceanibacter sp. | reverse complement strand
GAGTACGTGCCGCTCGCCGATCCGATAAAGATTTCGCGCCTGAAGCTGCGAAACACCACGCGCCGCACCAGGCGCCTGTCGGTGACCGCCTATGTCGAATGGGTTCTCGGCGCCGCGCGCGGCGCCGGAGCGCCCTTCATAGCCACCCGCATCGACCCGGACAGCGGCGCGTTGCTCGCGAGCAACCCTTGGAACCCCGCCTTCGGGCAACGTGTCGCCTTCGCCGACCTCGCGGGACGCCAGACGAACTGGACCGGCGACCGCCGAGAGTTCATCGGCCGCAATGGCGCGCTCGCCTGGCCGGCGGCGCTGGTCAACGGGACTTCGCTCTCGGGGCGGGTCGGCTCCGGACTCGATCCCTGCGCCGCTCTCCAGACCACGGTCGAGATAGCGCCGAACGGTGTCGCCGAGATCGTCTTCTTCCTCGGCGACGCTCCGGATGAAACCGAGGCGCGGTCGCTGATCGCCCGCTACCGCAAGACCGATCTCGATGCTGTGCTGTCGGACGTCCGGCGCTTCTGGGACGACATCGTCGGGACGGTTCAGGTGAAGACCCCCGACCGGTCGATGGACATCATGCTCAACGGCTGGCTGACCTATCAAACCCTCGCGTGCCGCGTCTGGGCCCGATCGGGGTTCTACCAGGCCAGCGGCGCCTACGGCTTTCGGGACCAGCTGCAGGACTGCATGGCCTTGGCCACGGTCCGGCCATCGATGACTCGAGAGCACCTGCTCAGAGCCGCGAGCCGCCAGTTCGTGGAGGGCGACGTCCAGCACTGGTGGCTGCCGCACTCTGGCCAGGGCGTGCGCACGCGCATATCGGACGACCGCGTTTGGCTGGCCTACGCCGCCGCGCATTATGTCGGCGTCACCGCCGACGCCGCCGTTCTGGACGAGGTCGTCCCCTTCCTGGCGGGCCAGACGCTGGAGCCGAACGAGAGCGAACGCTTCTCCCAGCCGACCGTCTCGGACGAGGCCAGCCTCTATGAGCATTGCGCCCGTGCGCTGGACGCCAGCCTGGCGGTTGGCGGCCATGGCCTGCCGCTGATCGGCGGCGGCGATTGGAACGACGGCATGAACCGCGTCGGCGAAGGCGGCCGCGGCGAGAGTGTCTGGCTCGGCTGGCTGTTGCACGCCGCGCTCGACGCCTTCACAAGCATCGCCGATGCGCGCGGCGATGCGACGCGGGCGGCGAACTGGCGGACGCACATGCGGGCGCTGGAGGCCGCCTTCGAAAGCCAGGCCTGGGACGGCGACTGGTATCGGCGCGGCTGGTTCGACGATGGCACTCCGCTCGGCTCGGCGACGAACGAAGAGTGCCGCATCGACTCCATCGCCCAATCCTGGGCCGTGATCTCCGGCGCGGCGCGGCCCGACCGCGCGGCCCAGGCCATGGCGGCCGTCGACCGCGAGCTGATTCTGCCCCACGACGGGTTGGCGTTGCTGTTCACGCCGCCGTTCGACCGCACGCCGCTCGACCCCGGCTACATCAAGGGCTATCCGCCGGGCGTGCGCGAAAACGGAGGGCAGTACACCCAAGCCGCCCTGTGGTCCGTGATGGCCTTTGCGGGTCTTGGGGAAGGCGACAAGGCGGCGGCGCTCTTCTGGATCCTCAATCCGATCAACCACGCGCGCACGCGCACCGACATGCACCGTTACAAGGTGGAGCCCTATGTCGTCGCCGCCGATGTCTACGCCGCCCCCGGTCATGTCGGGCGCGGCGGTTGGACCTGGTACACGGGCTCGGCGGCCTGGATGCAGCGCGCCGGCGTCGAGAGCATCCTTGGACTTCGCATCGAGGGGGGCGCCCTGCGTCTCGACCCTTGCATTCCGAGGTCTTGGCCCCGGTTCGAGATCACGCTCCGGCACGGCGAGTCACGGTATGAAATCATGGTCGAGAACCCGCAGGGCGTGCAGCGCGGCGTCGCCGCCGCCGAGCTCGATGGCGCGATGATCGTCGCAAGACCCCTCTCTATCCCGCTCAAGGACGACGGCGCCGTCCATCGCCTGCAAGTCCGGCTGGGCTGAGCGGCTATTATGGGCGAGCATGAGCCCTAAGGACCCCAGCTATCCTGATGTGAAATCTATGAATGCTCTCATCGGTCCCGGCACCGTCGCCACGCTCCCGCTCCAGACGCTCACGGCGTTCTGCGATCACGGCGACCCCTCGTGCCGCCTGGAAGACGATCTAGACGCCGCACGGGCAATGCCCGAAGCGCTTCAGGCATCTGCTATCGATCTTGAGAAGGTGAGCGCCAAGCTCGAGAAAGAGGGCATCGACAAATTCATCAAGCCATTTGACTCCCTGCATGAAGCTCTCACGCTCGTCATCGACGTGATCGACTGGGTCCCGGCACTCACCGATAGCGCCGCCTATGTGCGCCAGGCCATGCTGGCCAAGCTCTCGGACCACCGTCACTACATCACCACCTATGGAGACGATATGCCCGAGGTGCGCGACTGGACCTGGCCCGCCCAGAAAGCTCTTGCAAGGTGAGCGCGAATGGGCCCTCCCTCCTGAGGACCGTGGCTGTCAAGACAATCAGCACGCGACCTTTCGAGGATCAGAGACCAGGGACGTCGGGCCTTCGCAAGAAGGTCTCCGAGTTTCAGGTGCCGCACTATCTCGAGAATTTCGTGCAATCGATCTTCAACAGTCTGGAGGGATTTCGAGACGCGACGCTGGTACTCGGTGGCGACGGCCGCTTTCATAATCGTGAAGCGATCCAGTCGATCCTCAAAATCGGCGCCGCCAACGGGGTCGGACGCGTCCTCCTCGGACGGGGCGGGATTCTTTCCACGCCAGCTGTCTCGTGCCTCATCCGCAAGTACAGTGCCTTCGGCGGCATTATCCTCTCGGCAAGCCACAATCCGGGCGGACCCGAAGGCGATTTTGGCGTGAAGTTCAACGTCTCGAATGGCGGCCCGGCACCTGAGAGCGTGACCGAAGCAATCTACGCACAGAGCCGCAACATTCGGAGCTACCGTATCTTTGATGCAGCCGACGTTGATATCGATCAGTTGGGGTGCATGCACCTCGATAGGATGGCGATCGAGGTGATCAATCCAGTTGCGGATTATGCCGGCTTGATGGAAAAGCTATTCGATTTTGACGCCATCTCAGAATTGTTCGCGTCGGGTTCGTTCCGAATGCGCTACGACGCCATGCACGCGGTCACGGGTCCTTACGCGCATGAGATTCTCGAACGGCGGCTGGGCGCACCCGCCGAGACGGTCGTCAACGGTGAGCCACTGCTTGACTTCGGCGGTAAGTCCCCAGATCCAAATCTCGTTTATGCCCATGACCTCGTTGCTGCCATGAGCGGCCGTGAGGCCCCAGACTTCGGTGCCGCTTCCGATGGCGACGGCGACCGCAACATGATTCTCGGGCGCCGCTTCTTCGTCACTCCGAGTGACAGCCTGGCTGTACTTGCGGCTAATGCGCGTTTTGTCTCAGGATATAGTGAGGGCCTCTCAGGCGTCGCGCGCTCCATGCCAACAAGTCGGGCGGTGGATCGCGTCGCCGCACACCTGCACATCCCGCATTACGAGACGCCCACAGGCTGGAAGTACTTTGGTAATCTGCTCGACGCCGGCAAAATTACGTTGTGCGGCGAGGAAAGCTTCGGAACGGGATCGGATCATGTGCGCGAGAAGGATGGGCTCTGGGCCGTGCTTTTCTGGCTCAATATTCTCTCGGCGCGACGCTCATCCGTGGAGCAGCTCACACGCGCTCATTGGCGGGAATATGGCCGGCACTACTATTCGCGGCATGATTACGAGGGCTTGGACAAAGAGGTTGCCGAACGCGTCATAGCCGATCTGCAGGAGAGTATCGCAGCGCTGAAGGGCCAGCGGATCGGGACGCATGAGGTGACCCTCTCCGATGACTTCAGCTACCTCGACCCAGTCGATCGCTCCCTGACCGAGCACCAGGGACTCCGCATCGTATGTTCGGACGAGGCGCGCATTGTGTATCGACTTTCAGGCACCGGCACCGAGGGTGCGACGCTGCGTATCTATCTGGAGCGCTACGAGCGCGACCCGTCGCGTCAGGATCTCGATTGTCAAGCCGCGCTTGCCGACCTCGCGGCGGCAGCACGGCAGATTGCGCGGATCGAGGAAAAGACGGGGCGCCGACGTCCCTCGCTCATCACGTGAGCGCCACCGTCCATCGACTGCCAGCGTGCCGTCTTATTCTTTCGATGGCCGCGTCCACCTGCGATAGCTGGACTGCAAAATGCGCCGTGAGCCAATAGATTGTTGCTCGGAATAAAGCATTGGATCGTAGTCAGGCAGCATTGACCCAGACGTCGCTCACCTCTGTTGCTGCCATGGACATTACGCAGCGTGCCGGGGGGCACGCTCCTCGAACGTCCGCTTTGGATCAGAAACGGAAGCAGTGCCACTTGTCGAGTTGGTCCGCTTTGGGGGTGTAAACGGACATGGGCTGGTGAAGCGAGTTTGCAAACGAAATTGCAAACGAACCACGCAGCACAGCACGGCCCCGAGCATCACAAACCAGGATCATCGCATCAGAAATGTCGAACCAAAGCTCACGCTTAGCTACACGGCGGCACACGCCAGCACGAGAATCTTAGAAGTGGGGTCGGCCGATCATGAGAAATGGATTGCCTAGCAAAATAGCCGGCATCTGCGGTTGACTGGGTACTCGCTCAGCGACACGGCAGGTCACTTCTTGCGGGGCAGCCAACGGCGTGAGAGCCGCAGGCCTTAATGGTCG
>JAENXG010000122.1 GCA_016649675.1 Methyloceanibacter sp. | reverse complement strand
CCTTTTTTGGAGGGGGGCCTTAGAGCATGATCTTAGAAAAGTGGGAACTGGTTTTCCGAAAAGATCAGGCTCTCACAAGAATCTAGCGCGCGCCCCGCGTTACAATTTCAGGATCAGATCGAGCACACGGCGCCCGAGAACAGGCTCCACATGGCGGCGATGGCGGCGGAAACCCCGAACCAGATCTTCGGGCGGGCCTGGAGCTTGAGCCCGCGCCAAGCGTTGCGCATGAGGATGACGGGGCCGGCAAGGACGCGCAGCAGCACCCCGGCAATCGAGTCGAGGATGGATTTGGGCTCTAGCCCGAAGCGCATCGGCTCGCCTGAGACGAGCTGGATGAAGCTCGCCAAGAGGCCGGCCGCCACGAAGCCGACTGCCATCATATAGAGATAGATCGCCAGATATTGCATGGGCCCCCTTGCCGCCGTCTCGGACCTGCCGAGCACTCTAGCGAGCCGGGAGCGGCCCCTCGCCTGGATTCTAAAGCATTAGTTAACAGGCGTGCCGCCGTGGCACGGAGGACTAGATTTTGAGGTCGTAATCGAGGATCGCCATCTGGAACTGATAGGCGACCTCCCCCTCGTCGTCGTCGCGGAAGATGACGCCGATGAACTCCTCGCCGACATAAACCTCGGCCGAGTCCTCTTTCCGCGGCCGTTGCCGCACCTGCATCTCAGGCGAGCGAAAGACCTTTTTGAGGTAATGCTCAAGCTTAATGATCTCTTCTCGTGTCAACGCCATCCCCTTGGAGCCTGCAACGCCCGGCTCGCGTGAAACTGCCAGCCCCTAGCGGTGGCTTGTCTCGTCATCGCCTGTGAACATCTGATCCATGGCAAGCGCAGGCTCCTCGCAACCGGCAAAGCCGATCTCGCGCGCCGGAACCCCTGCCACGGTCCGCCGCGGCGGCACGTCGTTAAGCACGACGCTTCCGGCCGCGACCCTGACGCAGTCCCCTACCTTGATATTGCCGAGGATCTTGGCGCCGGCGCCGATCATGACGCCCCGCCCGATCTTGGGATGGCGATCGCCCCTCTCATTGCCGGTGCCGCCTAGCGTTACGCCATGCAGCATCGAGCAATTGTCGCCGATCACCGCCGTCTCGCCGATGACGATACCGGTGGCGTGGTCGAACATGACGCCTCTGCCGATCTCGGCAGCTGGGTGAATGTCGACTTGCAGGAAGCGCGAGACAAGGCTTTGCAGATAAAGGGCAAAGTCCTTGCGGCCGGCCTTCCACAGCCAATGACCAAGGCGATAGATCTCAAGCGCATGGAAGCCCTTGTAATAGAGCAACGGCTCGATCATGCGGCTGCAGGCCGGGTCGCGCTTGGCCACAGCCATGAGGTCAGCGCGGAAGGCGTCGCCGAGCGAGGGATCGGACGCCAACACCTCGTGGAAGGTCTTGTGCAGGAGCCCGCTGTCGAGCGCCGAATGCTGCAGCCGACGCGCCAGCCGATGGCAGACGGCATCCTCCAGCCGCGCGTGGTCCAACACCGTCGCATAGATGAAGCCGCCAAGTGCCGGCTCCGACGCGCTGATCTCCTCGGCCTCACGCCGCACTTGGCTCCAGATGGGATCGTAGCTTTTGATCTGCGGCTCTGCCGCCGCGGAGGTCTTCTGCATCAAATCCTCAACTCGCCCCCTATCCCTGGAGCTTAATCTACCACGAGAACCAATGACCTAAGGCCGCTGGGTTAAAAAGTCGAGCACGCCTTGCTTGAAACGCGCATCTCCGACCGCCTTCATGTGGTCGCGGCCTTGAATGTCAAGGAATTGTGCGCCCGGGATCAGCTGTGCAAGCTCGGCGCCCGAGCCGCCGATGACGTCCTCGCTGCCGACCGCCACGAGCGCCGGGACGGCAATGCGGGCAAGCACCTCGGCCGGGATCTTCTCGCGCGGCCCCCGCATGCAGGCGGCCAGCGCCTTCAAATCGCTGCGCGTGAATTCGGCGAAGGCCCTAAAGCTGCGGGCGGTATCGTTCACGACGTCCTCGACGCGGGGGGCTTCGAGCGCGCTCGCGAGCGGCCCGCTCCCCACCATGCCCCGCACCATGTTGATGCCGAGGCCCCCGAACACCACGCTCCGCACTCGCTCAGGGTGGGCGAGCACGAGGAACGCGGCGATACGGGCTCCCATGGAATAGCCCATGACATCGGCGCGCTCGATGCCGAGATGGTCGAGCAGACGGCGGGCGTCCTCAGCCATCGACGGGGCGCCGTAGAGGCTCGGATCGTAGAGTTTCTCGCTCTGTCCGTGCCCACGGTTGTCATAGGCGACGACGCGGCGCCCGGCTTCAACCAGCGCGCGCACCCAGCCTGGATCGATCCAATTGGCCGCCATATTCGATGCAAAGCCGTGGATCAGGAGGATGGGGTCCCCCTCCCCCTCCTCGCCATAGGCGATCCTGACGCCGCCGGAATCGAAGCTCTGCATTCTCATCTACCGCTTTACCCCAAGGCTCACTATGCTCGCCGCCAATCCCGGAACGCGAGACCGAAGACCTCCATGGCTCAATCCCTCGTGCCTCATTTGGTGAACGACAAGGGCGTCGACCGGATCAAGATCGGCGTCAAGGAATTCCAATGCATGGGCGCGGCCCCGCCGCACGATCATCCCCACGTCTATCTCGATATGGGGGACGAGACGCAGATCGTTTGCCCCTATTGCTCGACCCTCTTTCTGCACGACCACGCGCTCAAGGCCACGGAAAGCGATCCGCCCTCTTGCGTCTATGTGGCGACGTCGCCCCCGGGCGCACCGGCGGCTTGAAGCCCCATTCATGCCGAAGCGGGAGAGGCGGGTTCTCATTGCCGGCGGAGGGATCGGGGGCCTTGCCGCAGCCATTGCGCTCGGCCGGTGCCGGATCGAGACCTCCGTGCTCGAGCGCTCGGGCTTCGCCGAGGAGACGGGGGCCGGCATCCAGCTCGGGCCGAATGCCACCCGCGCGCTGAAGGCGCTCGGCGTCATGGAGGCCATCGAGCCCTTTGCGTTCAGGCCAGAAGCGATCTCGATCCATGACGGGCTCTCGGGCCGGCGGCTTGCATCTGTGCCCCTTGGGAAGGCTGCCGAGGAGCGCTACGGCGCCCCTTACCTCACGCTCCACCGCGCCGATCTCCATGCCGGGCTTCGCAAGATCGCTCAGGGACTTGGCCCTGTCGAGCTCAGACCGAACTTCGCGGTGGCGGGGATCGAGACGCTAGCCGGCGAAGTCATGGCGCAAGGCGCTGAAGGAAGCGAGGCCAGGGGAGCGAGCCTGATCGGCGCCGACGGACTCTGGTCGACGGTCCGCTCGCTCGTCGAGCCGGAAGCAAGCTTGCGCTTCACGGGTGCTCGCGCCTGGCGCGCGCTCGTGCCGTGTGCAAGCCTGCCCGCGCCCTTCGATGCTCCAATGGTCGGGCTCTGGCTCGGGCCGCGCGCCCATCTCGTTCATTACCCGGTCCGTGGCGGCGACGACCTCAATGTCGTCGCCGTGGCCGAAGGCGGCACAGGTTCCCAAGGCTGGAACCAGTCGGGCGACGCGGAGGCTTTGCTGTCCAGTTTCACGCGCTGGGCCAAGGACTCGAAATCGTTGCTGGAACGGGCGGCAGGCTGGCGCAGCTGGTCGCTCTATCGCCTCACGCCACTTCGCCGCTGGAGCGCCGGTCCCATCGCGCTTCTTGGCGATGCGGCCCATCCCGTGCTGCCGTATCTCGCGCAAGGCGCAGCGCTCGCTATCGAGGATGCGCTCGCGCTTGCCGCCAGCATGCAGGCGTGCCCTGGCGATCCGCCAGCGGCCTTTCTCCGCTACGAGGCATTGCGGCGCCCGCGCACGGCCCGGGTCCAGCGCCTGTCGCGGCGGTTCGGCCGGATTTACCATCTCGGCGGCCCTATGCGGCTTGCCCGCAATCTCGTGCTCGAACGGCGGAACCAAGAGACGGCCCTTAAGAGCTTCGATTGGCTCTACGGAGCGGCAGGCCCTGGCTAGA
Organism: Methyloceanibacter sp.; assembly: GCA_016649675.1. Taxonomy (GTDB): domain Bacteria; phylum Pseudomonadota; class Alphaproteobacteria; order Rhizobiales; family Methyloligellaceae; genus Methyloceanibacter. The sequence goes on along the minus strand of JAENXG010000122.1, from coordinate 3,445 downwards.
AGCTTGAATCAAAATCGCAGCGAAGGCGGCCAAGCGCTTGAAACGACTCGTGAGCCCACCAGAGGCTGAGCGCGGCATCTCAAAAAAGTGCCGCCCTGCTAAAGCAAGGCGGCACTTCGATCGATGCTTGTCAGGGTATCAGGCGGCTATTACGAGAGCTTCTTCGCCGCTTCCTGGTGCTGCTTGATGACGGGAAGCGTCTTGGCGGCAAATGCCTTGACCGCAGCGTCGTCGCCCTTCTCGGCATATTTCTCGAACAGCTCCTCGGCCTTGTCGTGGGCGCTGACCTGCTGCTTGGCATAGGTCTTGTCGAAATCCTCTGCGTGGGCCGCGTTCAGGTCGTCGATCAGGCGCTGATGCTTCTCGTCGAGCTTCGCCGGCAGATCGACCTTGATCGACTGGGCCTGAACGATTCCTTTCAGCTCCTCGGTGGTCTGGGTGTGCGCCTCGACCATATGCTGGCCGAATTGCTTCACGGCGTCGGTCTGGCCTTTCTCGCTCGCGATCTTGCCCGCCTCGACCTCATACATGTCGCTCATGGCGACCTTCTGCACGAAGTCCGGCGTGCTCGGCGCGCCGCAGGAGGCGAGCGCAATCGTGGTAAGGACGGCCAGTGCGGCCAACACATGATTTTTCATTATTGCTGCTCCAAAATGACGGCGGGTTAGCGGCCTCATGGGCCGCAACATCAAGTAAAAAAGCCCAGAAACAGCCAAAAAGTTCCCAGGCGGAACGGCTTTCTTGCCGAGCGACGACTTAATGCCCGGACGGATCGCCTCTGCGGCTTGCCTCATAGAGGAACCACACGCGCCGCTCGGCCTGGTCGATCCACAGCTCGATCAGGCCCGTGGTCGCCACGTCGTTCTCCTCGTCGCACAGGTCGTGCGTCTCGCGCATGCTGGCGATCAGAGCCTGATTGTCGGAGCGCAACTCGGCCAGCATATCGAGAGGATCGACATAGTCTGCGTCGTTGTCCGGGATGCGCTGGAGACGCGCGATGTTGCCGATCGAGTGCAGCGTCGTGCCGCCCACCTTGCGCACTCGCTCGGCGATATCGTCGGTGATGGCGAAGATCTGGCCGGCCTGCTCGTCGAACATGAGGTGATAGTCGCGGAAATGCGGGCCGCTCACATGCCAATGGAAGTTCTTGGTCTTGAGATAAAGCGCGAACACATCGGCGAGCAGCGCGTTGAGCGCTCCGCTGATGTCGCGGCGGGCATTGTCGCCGAGGTCGGTCGGCGTGACGAGGGGCGCCTTCCGGCGCTCCTTGACGGTCGTGTCCTTGTTCATTGGGGCTACTCCTCTTGGGGACGGAATGACAACGCCCTTATATAGTTACGAGTTGCCACAGTGTGTTGACGCGGCTCAATTGAAATTGCGGAAAACGTGCGACAAATGGGTCGAGTTGGCGCGGAAAACACGATCGAGGAGTGCGTCATGTTCATTGCGATGAATCGGTTCAAGGTCAGAAAGGGGTCGGAGCACGACTTCGAGCAGGTCTGGCTGACCCGCGACAGCCATCTCGAGGGGGTGCCGGGCTTCATTGCCTTTCATCTCTTGAAAGGTCCTGAGCATGACGATCATGTACTCTACGCCTCGCACACGCTCTGGCGGTCGGAGGACGAGTTCTCGGCATGGACGCAGTCCGAAGCCTTCCGCAAGGCGCATGCGGGGGCCGGCGGCAACAAGCCGCTCTATCTCGGCCATCCCGAGTTCGAGGGCTTCACCGTCCTGCAAGAGGTGAAGGCCAAAGGCGCCGCGCACATCGCCGCCGAATAGCGCCTGCCCTTGATCGCTCTCCTTTGTCGCGCCGTCCTCAATTCACCCGCACGACCTGCACGAGATTGTCGGAGAAGGTCGGCGCGCGGCCGAGCCCGCAGAACTCTGCCGAGGAGATCGAGTTCACCGAGCCGTCGGAGCGGTTGAGGCTTCGCCAATAGCCGAGCGTCGCCACGATTACCCCCTCGTTCACGTCGTCGGTGACCCGCGCGAGCCCCTCGAAATCGCCGCGATCGTTATAGACGCGGACCGGATCGCCTTCGCGGATGCGGCGCGCGGCCGCGTCCTTCGGGCTGATCATCACGAATTGCTCGCCCTGACCTCTGATCTTGTGCGGCTCGTTGGCGTAGCAGGAGTTGAGGAAGCCGTGGCTTTTCGGCGAGATGACGTTGAGCGGATAGCGCTCGGCAAGACGCGGGTTGCTCGCGACACTTTCCCGCGGCGCCACATAGCCGGGAAGCGGGTCGACGTCCTCGCCGGACTGCATCGCCTCGTACATCATGCGGAAGGGCGGTGCCACGAAGTTCTTGGCGCCGTTGAGCAGGAACTCGACCTTGCCTGACGGCGTCGGGAACTTGCCGTTGGCGTGCGGCAGACGGTCGTCAGGCGTGCCCACGGCAAGATGGAAATAGCCGTGCTGGCGGAAGTAGTCCATGTCGATGCCGGCCATTTGCGGCGCATCCCACTGCACATAATGCTCGGCGAGCTCCATGTCGCTCATTTTGAATTGCGCATCGTCGTAACCCATCGCCGCCGCCAGCAGCCGGAAGATCGCGGCGTTCGACTTGGCCTCGCCGCAGGGCTCAATCGCCTTCTCGTTGATGGTGAGATAGAAATGTCCCCAGGAGAACATCATGTCGTCGTGCTCGCCCGCCATGGTCGCCGGAAGCACGATGTCGGCATAAGCGGCGGTGTCGGTGACGAAATGCTCCGCCGTCACGAAGAACAAATCTTCGCGTGAGAGCCCTTTGATGATCGTGTTGGTTTCGGGCGCCTGGCTCACGGGGTTGGTGTTGTAGATGTAAAGCCCCATGATCGGCGGATCGAGCTTCATCGCGCCGGTGAGCGCGCGGCCGAGCTGGAGATTGTTGACGACGCGGGTGCCGGGACGAATGAAGTCGGGCCGCGAGACGCGCGCCCAAGCCACGGGAAACTCCCAGAGCGGCATCTGCAGCAGTCCGCCGCCGACATGGCGCCAGGAGCCGGCGAGAGCGGGAATCGCACAGACGGCGCGAATGGTCTGGCCGCCGCCGGCATGACGCTCGAGCGCAACGCCCATGCGGATGACGGAAGGCTGGATGGTGGCGAACTCGCGCGCGAAACGCGCGATGTCTTCTGCCGGCACGCCCGTCACGCGCTCGACATAGTCGGGCGTGAACTCCGCGGCGCGTTCGGCAAGCTCGGGGAAGCCGACCGTGTGCTTCTCGACCCAGTCCTGATCAACATGGCCGCCCCTGATCAAAGCGGCGATGATGCCCATGGCGAGCGCGCCGTCGGTGCCTGGCTTCGGCAAGATATGCCAGTCGGCCTGCTTCGCCGTGCGCGAGCGGTAGCTATCGATCACCACAACCTTGGCGCCCTTCTTCTGCGCCTCAAGCACGAACGGCCAGTGATGCAGATTGGTGGAGATCGAGTTGCAGGCCCAGATCACAATATATTTGGAATG
>JAENXG010000510.1 GCA_016649675.1 Methyloceanibacter sp. | reverse complement strand
TCGGCGATCTTGTTCAGAATCTCGGCGCGCTTGGCCGGGGCCATCTGTCCCCAGGCGTCCTTCGCCTTGTGTGCGGCATCGAGCGCAAGCTCGATATCGGCAGCTTGCGAGCGCGCGATCTGACAGACCGGCTTGCCGGTGATCGGGCTGAGATTGTCGAAATACTGCCCGTCGAGCGGCGCCACCCATTTGCCGCCGATGAAATTTTCGTAGCGGGGCCGCATGGCCACGCGCGCGTTCAGGGTCTCGATGACCTGGTGCAGCATGAAAACCTCCCATAAATGACTGTGTATTCTTGTTTATTTGCTTGATCCTGATCCCCTGCCTTGACGTCAGTCAAGCCCGACGTGGGGAGCGGAACCAGGCTTTTGGGCGGCGCGTTCGTTTACAGCGGATTAGGGTGGAGGGATGTCATGGCCGATGAACTGAATCGAAGAGGCATAAATCCGACGCTGGCCTTTTTGCTGGGGGCAGCGGTTGTGGGACTCTGCGTGCTCGCCTACCTGCATTATGAGCGGCAGCGCGAGGTGGTGAAGATCAACGTGCCGGGCTTCTCCGGCGAGATCACCAAAGACAAGGGCGTCGACATCGAAATCGGGAAGCACTAGCCGTCTGGCACGAGCACGGCGGCGCCGGTGAGTTCGCCCTTACGCAAGCGCTTGAGCGCCTCATTGGCGCGCTCAAGCTTCATCGGCACGACCGTGGTCTTGATTGGGATCGTCGGCGCCAGCGCCAGGAACTCGCGCGCGTCGGCCCGGGTGAGGTTAGCGACGGAGCGGAGCACGCGCTCCTCCCACAGGATGTCGTAGGGGAAGCTCGGAATGTCGCTCATATGGATGCCGCCGCACACCACGACGCCGCCCTTGCGCACGGCCTTGAGCGCGAGGGGCACGAGCGCGCCGACGGAGGCGAAGATGATGGCGGCGTCGAGCTGTTGCGGCGGCCGCTCTTCGGAGCTGCCCGCCCATACCGCACCAAGGCTCAGGGCAAATTCTTGCGCCGCGCGGTCGCCTTCCCGCGTGAAGGCATAAATCTCGCGCCCCTGGTGGCGAGCCACCTGCGCCACGATGTGGGCGGCGGCACCGAAGCCGTAGATGCCCAGCCGCGATGGGATTCGCGCAAGCTTGTCGCCTGTCATCTTCAGCGAGCGGTAGCCGATCAGCCCGGCGCAGAGCAACGGCGCGGCTTCCGCGTCGCCATAGCCCTCCGGCAACGGGAAGGCGTAGCGCGCGTCGGCGACTGTGTAACCGGCATAGCCGCCGTCGATGTCGTAGCCGGTGAAGCGCGGATGGTCGCAGAGATTCTCGCGGTCCTCGCGGCAATAGGTGCAGGTGCCGTCGGTATAGCCAAGCCACGGCACGCCAACCCGCATCCCCGGCGTGAAGCCTTCCACGCTTTGGCCTAGCGCCTCCACTCGCCCGACGATCTCGTGTCCGAGCACGAGCGGGAGCTTGGGATGGGCCAGCTCGCCGTCGACAATGTGGAGATCGGTGCGGCACACGCCGCAGGCCGCGACCTTGATGAGGATCTGGTTCGGCCCCGGTACAGGAACCGGCAATTCCGCTTCTCGCAGCTTCGCACCCGCGCGATCGAGCACCATGGCCTGCATCAATTTAGGAGGCATCTCTCAGCTCGGTGCCTTGGTGGCTTCGAGGCGGGCCGCGCGCTCCTTGATCGTCTCCTCGAGTTGCTTGATCCAGGCCGCATCCTCGCCGCGGCTCTCGCGCATCTCGCGGATCAGCCCGAGATTGCGAGCGGTCGTCTCGATCTCCCACGAGGCGCGCGCGACCATCAGCGCATCGCCGAGCCTCTCATTGGCGTCGTCGGCGTCACGCGCGAGCACGG
>JAENXG010000249.1 GCA_016649675.1 Methyloceanibacter sp. | reverse complement strand
GTGCTCGGCGATCACGACACGATTTGCATGGTGCCGGGATTAGAGGCGATGGGAATAAGGATGTTGCTCAACGAGAGCGACGTTATTGAGCGCGGCGGCCAACGCCTTTATCTCGGCGGCATCGACGATGCCCATTTCTACAGAATGGACAACATCGAGAAGGCTGCTTCCGCGATACCCCACGACGTGTTTTCGATTCTGATCTCGCACACGCCGGAAGTTTATCGGCAGGCTGCCCATGCCGACTTCAATGTCCTGCTGAGCGGCCATACCCATGGCGGCCAGATCTGCCTTCCGGGCGGCATCCCGATCACGCTTGATTCGGTCTTGCCGCGCTCCATGGGCTCCGGCGCTTGGAAATATCATGGCATGATAGGCTACACGTCGGTGGGCGCGGGGTCATCTGTCGTCCCTGTGCGCTTCAACTGCCCTCCAGAGATCACCCTGCACCACTTCCATCTGTCGAGCTGACGATCGCCGGTCAGTGGGGCTCGTCGCGAAGATTCAACTTGAAAAGGAGGGGCGACAGGATCAGGGCGCCCACAACGAAGATCGTCACCCCGGCCACAATATCGAGAATGTTCAGCGGCAACAGCCACCGGCTGGCGAGGAGGGGGAAGAGCGACTCCGGGATGTGATCGAGGCCTATGGCCATGCTGCTTGAAGCCAGGTGCAGCCTGCGTTTTACAAAGCTGGAGAAGAGATCGCCGGCCATGGCAAAGGTCGCGACCAGAGTTCCGACCTCCCATCCAAGTCCCATCAGCGCCGCGCAGATGGACGTCGCCAACACGGACACCACGATGCCTCGGATGGTTTTCGAGGGCCCGAATATGGGTTGGCCATCGACAAACAGAGCGCCGCCGTCGAGCGGGCGGGCAAATGCAGCTCCGAGGAGCTTCTTGGAGCCGACAGCCGTCCCGTTGGCCACCACCAGCAGGATCAGCAGCTGCAGCAACAAGGAGCCATGCATAACGGCGCCCCCATGGCGACCACCTGAAACCGAGAATCTTATAGGTCGTGAATTGTCCCGCGGCTACGGCGGCTGCTTGTTGGGCAATGTCTGCTATTGATGCTGTGGACGGCTCCTCCACCGGCACATGAGTGCCATGGATGTGGGCACTGTTAATGCTCCCACGATTCGGAGGAGCCAATCATGAAGGACGGGAAGGCACCAAGGGCAGCGCGTCGCAGCCGCTAACCGCTACCGCGCGCAACACGGCGACAGACGAGTCTTACGCGACCGCTATGTAAGCTGACGAGTGGCTGTCCGGACTAAATTGTGCTCAGCCAGAAAGACCGTGCTTGGCGTAATAGGCTTTCACACGCGGGTCGTTCTTAACCCGCTCATAATGCTCAACCAACTTGGGCGCGACGCGATCGGGCAAGTCAGCCGGCACATGATCGAGTGCTCCGGACTTAAGGTGTCGGATCCACACGAAGACTTTGAGATCCGCCACTGATAGCCGATCGGCGGCGAAGTACCGGCCCCCATGTGCTTCGAGCCGCTGCTCTAGCCGGGTGAGATAGAAGGGGATGGGGCCTGCGACCAGCTCTTCGCGCTGAGCCTTTTTCTGTTCTTCCGGTAGGAAAAAGGTAGCTCCAATCTTTGTGCCGATGTCCTCCACGGCCCCCATCACCTCGTCGCACAGCGCGGCTTGCCATGGGTCGGACGGGTAGAGATCCGCAAGCTTGCCCACATAGCGATTGATTGCGTTCGACTGCGCGACGACCTGCCCATCCCTTTCGAGCACCGGTAAAGCGCCGAACGGGGTGTGCGCCTTGCGACGCTCCCACTCTGCCGGCGGGACGCGATCGTCCTCAAACGGGATCCCGCCGATCGAGAGGGCAAGTCTTGCGGGTTCTCCGCGTCCACCGTGAAAATCGAAGTAGGTAAATTTCAACTTGGCCATGGGGCTGGCTCCTCGGTCAGGCTTGGGTGGCGGATCCTCTGTTCATTCCTGTTCTCAGGCAAGCCATTCCTTGGCACAGCTTTCGGCGGCTCGAGCTGCTGGCGGTAGCTGGACCATCGGCATCAGAGCTTTCGCTCGATTAGGCGTTGGACCCAAAGCTCAATGCTCTTCATTGGAAAGACGTAGCCATAAAAGCTACAAAAAGCCCCCGGGTCGCTTCGTCGACCAGCGGAGCAATGGCGCTCACGGGCAAGTCGGCGGGAACTTCACCAAGGGCTAAACGGGAATCAGCCCCAAAGCTTTAAGCTCGTCTCTCTCTTGGTCTGTGGCCCACCAGGGCCGGTGGACATGGAGGCTGCCTGACCTCCTGGCTCCCGTCACTTCGCAGCGAAAAGCGACGATGGCTCGCCCGCGTCGCGGCTGGCGAGCGCGGCCAGCGCCGACCAATCGAGATCGCCCGCCCCTGTGGCAAGCAGCGTTAGAAAGCGGTCGCGGAGGAGACTCGCAACAGGCATGGGCACCTGTATGCCTTCCGCCGCCGCAAGGGCCAAATGGATGTCCTTGAAGCCTAGCCTCGCCTAACCTCGCGCATCGGGAGGAGTTACGCCTCGGCTCCTAAGCACGATGTCTAGCTGTTTTTCAGAGACCGGCTTCTGCCGAAGTATGCGCTCCAGAAGCTTTTCTAGAGCTCCGACCCTAGCGTTGAGCTTCTTTACGTCCGCCACGAGCGCGGTCAGCTTTGAGTCACTCATGGCAGTTTCTTATTGGGAGACGAACACTAAGAAAAGCTTTGCCAACCGCCAGAGTTAACAGCATCGGGGCGAGAGCTGGAAATGAAGAAGCCCCGGACACGGGGGAGAGCCGAGGCTTCTTCGGGTTCCATGGGGGGAACCTGTGACGGGGAGGGAAAGACCCATCACGAGAAGCGGCATACCACTTCTGCATGACGCCTGATTAGATATCTTGCCACAGTATTAAAGAAGCCCCGGCCAAGGTGGATGACCGGGACTTCCCAACCAAAGCGGTGACCGCAGGGAACGATCACCGCGAGCCCTCAGTAGCACAAAACTCTCTAGCACCACGATACGAACGCTAGTGTCCGCAGGCGCTCGATCCAGTCGTGCATACGTAAGACACGGCCACGCCGGTAAAGCTCTTACTTCTTGAAACCTCGGACTAGACAATTTTGCGACAGTCGCTGCGCAACTGTTAGTGGCGGAGAGAATTCGCATTCGCCGCGAACGGCTGCCTGAGATTTGCCACGCTTGTAATGGCAGTATGCATAACGACTCGCGCGAAGACTTGGGGGAAGTCGCATTGAGGGGGAAGCCTGGCCGAGGTCAGGCTTTTCTCTTTTTACCGGGCCCTTTCCGTTTGATCCTGTAAACCGGAACGGAGCCCTTCTTTGTTTTGAGAGTGAGGAACGCGCGCGCCGAGTGCGACAGACTAAATGCTCACTCGGGCGCCTCCCATATGCGTTACAGCTTCAAACGTGCTCCTGACCGGACCTCGCCGCCCCTGCCAATAGAAGCCCAGGGCCATTAAAGCCCGCGCTTCCTCTTTGCCCGAATCGCCGTTAGGATTCCGACGCTCGAAGCGTCTAGCCCCGCCTTCCCTGTCGGGGCTTTTTCTTTGCTCTGCAGAGGCGTCGGCTTGGCCAGCGCCCTTTCTGGTACTATCCGCTCTGCTGATGCCAAGGGGAGGAGCGGCCATGCGGATGATGCTAAGGATTACCATACCGACGGAAGACGGAAACCGCGCCATAAAGGACGGTTCATTGCCGAAGCTTCTTGAAGCTACCGTGCGCAATCTGAAATCTGAGGCCGCCTATTTCGTCGCAGAGGGCGGTCTTCGGAGTGCGATGATTTTCTTCGACATGCAAAACGCGTCGGACATTCCCGGTATCGTCGAACCCTTGTTCATGGGCTTCAATGCTGAGATTGATCTGCTGCCGGTCATGAACGCCGACGATCTAAAGAAGGGACTAGACTCTGCGATGAAGGCGATGTGACAGGCTCCGGCTTACCCCTCAGCCAATACCTCCATCTTCGCCAAGCTTGACGTGACCTTCGGCGAGGATATCGAAGGCGTGGCGGCAAAGACGGCATGCGCGTCAGCTGGTAGTGTCTGCTTCTGGCACCAAGCGGACATTCCCGTAGCGTCCG
>JAENXG010000231.1 GCA_016649675.1 Methyloceanibacter sp. | reverse complement strand
CTGGAGAAAGAGGTGAAGCCGGGCGCCGTGCTCGCCACCAACACGTCCTCGCTGCGGCTTGAGGACATTGCGCAGCCCCTGGCCGATCCGGGGCGCCTGGTGGGCTTGCATTTCTTCAATCCCGTGGCGCAGCTGCCCTTGGTCGAGGTCGTGCGCGGAGAGGGGACGCGCGAGGATGAGGTGCGCAAGGCGTGCGCCTTCGTCACCGCCATCAACAAGCTGCCGCTGATCGTGAAAAGCTGCTCGGGCTTCCTCGTCAACCGCGTACTCGCGCCCTACATGATGGAGGCAGTGCGCCGCTACCAGCAGGGTGAGCCGCGCGAGAAGATCGATCAGGCGGCGATGAAATTCGGCATGCCCATGGGGCCGCTCGAGCTCATGGACATGGTTGGGCTCGACATCGCCAACCATGTCGGCGAAGAGCTGAACCTCGCGCCCAAGACGGACAATCTGCTGACGAGCCTCGTGAAGCAGGGCAAGCTCGGCAAGAAGACGGGAGAAGGATTTTATGTCTGGGAGCAGGGCAAGCCGAAGCGCGAGGAAACCTCTTACGACGATGCCGAGCTCGAGCGCCTGGGCCGCGAGCTGGTGAAGCCCATGCTCGATGAAGCCGAGCGGGCGCTTGCCGACAATATCGTGGCGAGCGCCGATCACGTCGATGCCGGGGTGGTCTTCGGCACGGGCTTTGCGCCCTTCCGTGGCGGCCCGCTCAACTACCGCCGCACGCAAGAGCACGCGACCGCAGCAAAAGCTGCGGCGGCTTAAAGACAAGACGGGAGCCCGCGGGGGACATCATGGCGGAAGCGGGGATCAGGCGCGTTGCGGTGCTGGGCGGGGTCAGAATCCCGTTCTGCCGCTCGCACACGGCTTACGCCGAGCTCACCAATCTCGACATGCTGACCGCCGCGCTCGGCGGGCTTATCGACCGTTTCGCCCTTCATGGCGTCCATATCGACGAGGTGATGGGCGGCGCGGTGGTGACGCACGCCAAGGACTGGAATCTCGCCCGCGAGGCGGTGATCGGCAGCGCGCTCGCTCCCACCACGCCCGCCATCACCATGATGCAGGCTTGCGGCACGAGCCTCTCGGGCGCGCTCGGGCTTGGCGCCAAGATCGCGATCGGGCAGATCGAGTGCGGCATCTCGCTTGGCACCGACACGACGAGCGATGCGCCGGTCGTGTTTCAGCGCCGCTTCGCCCAGCGGCTGGTGCGCCTATCACGCGCCCGCGGCTTTGGCCAAAAGCTTCAGGTCTTCAAGGGGCTTACCCCGGCCGAGCTTGCGCCCCTGCCGCCCTCGACCTCAGAGCCGCGCACCGGCCTCAGCATGGGCGAGCATTGCGAGCTGATGGCGCGGGAATGGGGCATCACCCGTGAGGCGCAGGACCTTTTGGCCTATGAAAGCCACAAAAAGGCCGCCGCCGCCTATGACGAAGGCTTCATGGACGACCTCGTCGTCCCCTGCGCCGGGATCTTTCGCGACAACAATATCCGCGAGGACATTTCGCTGAAGAAGATGGCCGAGCTGAAGCCCGTGTTCGACCGCTCGGGCAAAGGCACCATCACCGCCGCCAATTCCACGCCGTTGACCGACGGCGCCTCCACCGTCCTGCTCGCCTCCGAGGAATGGGCGGCAAAGCGCGGAATTCCGGTGCTGGCCTATCTCAGCCTAGGCCGCACTTCGGCCGTAGATTTCGTTCAAGGTGAAGGGCTTCTGATGGCGCCGACCATTGCCGTGAGCGAGCTTCTCAAGCAAACTGGCCTTGCGCTTCAGGACTTTGATTATTATGAGATTCACGAAGCCTTTGCGGCTCAGGTGTTAGCCACGTTGAAGGCATGGGAGTCCGAGGATTATTGCCGCCGCCGTCTGGGACGGAACGCGCCGCTGGGGTCGATCGACCGGGCGAAGCTCAACGTCAAGGGCTCATCAATAGCTTTCGGGCATCCTTTTGCGGCAACTGGCGCACGAATCTTGGCAGTGCTGGCCAAACTCATGCATAGTCAGGGTGGCCGGAGGGGATTGATTTCGGTGTGTACCGCAGGCGGCATGGGTGTCGCGGCCATCCTGGAAGGGGTGGAAACGCGGGTCGCGCCAGCGGTTGTAAGACCGGCTGAAACGGCAATAGGTGCATCGTGAGGTGCGTTCCTGCCGAGCAAAAAAGGGCCGCAAAAGTGGTCCACCAGAGACAGGGGGCAAAGAAGGCAATTGCCGTGGCGGCATGGCGCCAGCGGCTCGACTCATTACGGAGGTGCTTATGAGGCATCATGTGATCGCTGCGGCGATGGGGCTTATGACCGCTGCCGTTCTTGCTCCCTGCAGCCAGTCCCAGGCGGCCTCTGCCGATCCCACCGGCTTTTGGTACAAGCCGGACGCGGAGCGCGAGTCCAAGATTCAAGTGTTCAAGTGCGGTAAGGGCAAGACTCAGCTCTGCGCCAAGATCACTTGGCTCAAAGATCCCAACGACAGCAGGGGTAAGGCCCTGCACGACATCCGCAACGAGGATGCCTCGATGCGCGATCGGCCGATCGTGGGCCTGCCGATCTTCTCCGGGCTTGTGCCGACCCCCGCGGGAACCTGGGCCGGCCAGATTTACAATCCCGAGGATGGCCATACCTACTCTGCCACCCTGACGATGGTGTCGCGCAAGGAGATCACGCTGAAGGGCTGCAAGGCCTGGCTCCTGTGCGGCGAGAAGCAGTGGCTCAGGACCACAGCGCCTGAAGAGCTCATGCCTGCAGCGCCGGCCGCAACGCCGGAAGTCGAAGCTTCGGCTGATCCTTCGGCTGTCCCCTCGGGGCCGTCGCATGCCGCCACCGCAGCTGCGCCGTCGACTGCCGGGGCGGCAGCCTCTAAGTCCCCGAGCGCCGCGGCTACGCCGGAAACCGTGCGTGAGGCCTCTGTCGAGCCTCAGTCCCCGTCGGCCGAGCCGCAATCGACCGAAGCCGTGCCGCAGCCGGTCGCGCTGCCGAAGGCTGAGCTCGCGACGCCCGCAAGCCCGCCTGCCGAGCAGGATCAACGCCCGGGCTACGGCTTCCTCAACGTGTCTACGGGTCAAGAGACGACCGCGCGGGTGTCCGGCGAAAACGTGTCGAGCATGTTCGATATGACGAGGCCGATCGCCGCCGGTTCCGTGGCCCCGCTTCCGGTCGCCAAGACCGCTGCGACGCCAGCAACCACCACGGCTGCCGCCGATCCGACCCCGGCCCAGACGGCCACGCCAGCGGCGGGTCAGACCGCCGACGCCGTGCCGCTGCCAGCGCAAAAGCCCAAGGCAAAGACGATCGCCACGGCGGCCGCCAAGCCGGCGGCGAAGACCGTCACCTCGACAAAGCCTGCTGAGCAAGCTGCGCCCGCGCCGCAAGACGGCGCCACGGCTATGGCTGACGCGGACGCGTCTGACGTGGATTCGGCGCAGACGGCTGAAGCCAGCATGGCCGACACCGTCCCGTTGACGCGGAGACAAAGGCGGCTTCTCCGGAGGCAACAGCAGCAGGAAGAGCCCTTCTTGCCCTGGTTGCGTCAGTGAGCCGCTAACCGATCGCACCGGGGCTGCTGACTGCTGACGCCCGCGGGCGATCAGCGCTTGGCTTCCGCGCGCAATTGCTTTTTTGAGAGCTTGCCGCGGTTTTCATGCCGCGAACGCGACCCACTCGAAGGTCGCGACGCCTGCGTGTAAAAAGCCGTCGCCGCTGGTTAGGGCCGAAACTTCGGCAGAGAGGGAGCGCGCGATGATGCACGCTCCCCTTTGCCTCGGCCTCGCTAGCCGCCGCCACCACCGATGACATGCGGTTCCTCTTGCTGCTCCTTCAGCAGAGGTAATGGATTCTCGGGATGCTGAAGATCCGGATTGAGGTCGGTCGAGGCACCCCCCGGATATCTCTTGATGCTCGGATACTTCATGATCGACTTGTCGAAATCGACGATGACCGGAGAGATCAGCGACAAGACCCAGCCATTGTCTTCGCCGGCATATCTTCCAGGGGAGCTCGTCATCACGCGCATCGGCGCGGCCCCGTTGAAGATCATGTCGTATTTCTCGTAAGGGTCCATGGTGAGGTTGTAGAGGGCGCCGATGGCTCCCAGACTCGTCACCGGGCCGAGCCACGAGTCTTTGGCCGTGCTGATATATTTCCACGCCATGTGCACCCAAGGCTCTTTGGGATCGCCGCCGATATCGGCACGGGCACCATTGAACGTCTCGCCATCGATATAGATCCACGAGTTGCGTGCCGAATGCTGAGCCTTGCCTAGGATGTAGGCACTGTTGTCGATGCTGTCGAAATAGATCGGCTTGCCGTCATTGCCGACCCAATCGTGCGGCGGCGGCGT
>JAENXG010000495.1 GCA_016649675.1 Methyloceanibacter sp. | reverse complement strand
GTCTTTCTTATTCACCGGCGACTCCTTGCGGCGGGGCGCAGGCTTCTCACGCGCGGGGACCGGCTCCTCGCCCTCGGACTGGAGCGCATGGGCCACGCGCGATTGGAACTTGTCGTTGGCCCCTTCGGCAAGATATGGCGCCTCCTCGGCGATCGCGCCGAGCAGCGGTTCGAGCCAGGCATGATCCGCCTTGGCGAAATCATGCAGCACATAGCCCGTCACCAGCTCCCGGCTGCCGGGATGGCCGATGCCGATGCGCACGCGCACATAGTCGTTGCCGATATGGGCTGAGAGGGATTTCAGCCCGTTGTGGCCGGCAACGCCGCCGCCCGTCTTCACCCGCACCTTGCCGGGCGCAAGATCGAGTTCGTCATGGAAGACCACCACGTCGCTGAGATCGATCTTGTAGAAGCGCACGGCCTCGCCGACGGCGCGGCCCGACTCGTTCATGAAGGTCCCGGGTTTCAGCAGCAGCACCGGCTCGCGCCCGAGCTTGGCTTCGGCGGCGAGCCCTGAGAAGCGCTTTCGCCAGCCCGGAAAGCCATGGGCAGCGGCGATGGCGTCGACCGCCATGAAGCCCACATTGTGACGGTTGAAGGCATATTGCGCCCCGGGATTGCCGAGGCCGACAAAGAGCTTCATCCGAGTCATCCTGGTCGAAGGCTTGAGAAGCGCGTGGGCGACGCGCGGGAGCGAAGAAGCGCTACTTCTTCTTCGGCTCCTTCTCCTTTTCCTTCGGCTTCTCCTTGTCCTCGGCGCCCTCGGCGGGGGTCGCGGCAGCAGCCTCGGCACCGGCCTCGGCAGCAGCAGCGGGAGCGCCGGTCGCGGCCTCTTCAGCAGCGCGTCCCACGATGGTCGCCACGGTGAAATCGCGCTCGGTCGTGGTGGGCCGCACGCCCTTCGGCAAAGCGATCGCCGAGAGATGCACGGTATCGCCGATCTCGAGGCCGGTCAGGTCCACGTCGAAATGAGCAGGGATGGCGTCGGCCGGGCAGCGGACCTGGATCTCGTGGCGCACCACGTTGAGCACGCCGCCGCGCTTCAGGCCGGGAGACGCCGCCTCGTTGAGGAAGCGCACCGGCACCTCGACGGTCACCAGTGCGTCCTTGCCGACGCGCAGGAAATCGACGTGGATCGGAAAGTCGCGCACGGGATCGAGCTGCACGCCGTGGGGGATCACCCGCGTCTTGGTGCCCTCGACATTGAGGGTGAAGATGGTGCTCTGGAAGTGCCCGGTGTGGAGCTGGAGCGAGATCGCCCGATAGTCCACGGCGATGGTCTGCGGCTCCTGCTTGTCGCCATAAAGGATGCCGGGAATGCGCCCTTCGCGGCGTGCGGCGCGGGCGCCACCTTTGCCTGAGCGCTGTCTTGCCCAGGCCTTGAGTTCGATCGCCTCAGACATAATGCCTCCAACGTCTCTGAAATAATGAGGGGCCGGAAAGCGGCCCCGCTAGGTCGAGCGCGGCCTGCGGCCGCAACCAAAATCGAGAGGCTTATAGCGCCTAAGCCATGGCCCTGACAATCGGCTCCTGAAGCGCCGGAGGCGGCGACAATAGCCGGACAGGGCGCGCCCTTCGGCGTAGGATGGCGATTGAGCGAGCCAAATAAGGTCTGACAAGGAGGAATACCATGCCGCAAAGCGTCTACAAAGTCATCGAAGTGATCGGTACCAGCCCGAAATCCTGGGACGAAGCCGCCAAAAACGCGGTCGAGCTCGCCGGACAGCACTTGCGCGACCTGCGCGTGGCCGAGGTCGTCGAGCAGGACCTCGTCATTACCGATGGCAAGGTCGAGGCCTACCGCACCAAGCTCAAAGTCTCCTTCAAATATGAGGGCGGGCACTAGCCGGCGCGCGGCTGGCTCTCGGCACTAATAGAACAGGCTCGAGACCGACTGCTCCTCGGCGGTGCGCGCGATCGCCTC
>JAENXG010000579.1 GCA_016649675.1 Methyloceanibacter sp. | reverse complement strand
TGCACAATTTGTAGCCGGGAGCAAACATTCCTCGCCGACCGGAACCCGTATGTGCCTCCCACTGCATGTAGAGCGCGCCACAAGATCCGGAATCGAAAGGCTCTTTGAAGCCCAGCGATAAGGTGCCGCCTTCGCGCGGAGGTCCTCTTCGGACAGTCTCTTCCATCGCTTGCCGTCAGCGGCCGACCAGAGATTGCACGTCAGGCAGCCGGTCAGGCGTTCGCCGCGGTTATCAATCTCTATCAGAACCTCCTTGCACTGATTGCAGCGAGCGGTGCTGTCATGGTCCGTCATTGAACTTGGAACCTAGTAGATCCAGCCACTTCTCAACACGCAAGACGCGTCCCTTACGGGGCTCAGAAAATCGGATCGAGCTTTGGCTCCCCAATAGGCTCGATGCATTCTTCGTTGTCATTCTTCACGCTGTTAGCGGCGCGACTGACTGCATAGGCCTCCATTAGCGCTGCATCGTACGGCCTTAGCAAAGTGAGCAGCTCATCGCTTTCGCTGGTGGGATCAAGCCACCGGTCATAGTCCTCGGACAACACCATGACCGGCATTCGATCGTGCACGCCGCCGACAAGAGGATTGGGCTCGCCGACAATCATGCATGCGGAAATGATGTCCTCGCCCTCGAACCTGGCGAACTCCCAAATGCCAGCGAAGGCAAAGGGCTCCAGATCCTTGCGACGAAAGCGATACGGCTGCTTTCCGTCCTCGCGCTTCTGCCACTCGTAAAAGCCAGTAGCCGGAATCAAACAACGCCGTTTGGCGAACGCTCGGCGGAAGAGCGGCTGCTTATCAACCGTCTCCGCTCGCGCGTTTATGTGCGGAACTTTTGGCTTCTCTTTCATCCAGAATGGGATGAGGCCCCAGCGGGCCATAACCACTTCACGGGTGCCGTCGCGGGGATCAATGCGTACAATGGGGATTTGGTCAGTGGGCGCTACATTGTATCGCGCCGGGAAGTTTGAGGGCGGGAGACGCATTGCCTTAAACAGCCCGGCATAAGCGTCGCGGGGAATCAGGTTGTCGTAACGTCCACACATGAGGAAGCTGCCAGGACCACTAGTTCACGGTGCGTCGCGCTCGTGCTGTCGGTCGTTCCCGCGGCGTGGGCCGAGTTGATTTCGCGCCTGCCTTATCCATGCGCTTGCGCACGGCATCGCTCACTTTCGTCTGCCCCTGCTTCTGCACGCTCTTCTTAAGGGCGTCCATGATGTTGATTACCTGAGGTGCCTCCTTGCCGGCCGGCACGACCGTGATCTCAGGCGCGCGCTGCTCGACCTTGGCGCGGAGATACTCATGCACGGCGGCCGCGTATTGGTCGGGCATCGTCTTGGGCTCGAACTTGCCCAACTGACGCTCGATGAGTTCGGCCGCGAGTTTGACCGCCTCCGTGTCCGGCTCGGCAGTAACCTGGTCGAAGTAGGGCTTTGGGTCACGCAGTTCGTGAGCGTAGCGGAGGATCACTAGCACAAGGCCTTTGCCGTGCGCCTTGATGCCAACCAAGTGCTCACGC
>JAENXG010000167.1 GCA_016649675.1 Methyloceanibacter sp. | reverse complement strand
GGATGTAGTCCGTTAGTAGATTTGGAGATGGTATAAACACGGAACGTTCCTTCGGCAAACGCGACGGCACTAATCGTGCTGGTCGCTTAGGTTTGTCGAAGACGCTTCGTGTGCGTTGTGCAGGTGCCTGCCGGGGTCGTTGGTCTTACGGCTTTGCGCTTTGCAGGCGTCTAGCGAGGACCGGCGGTCCGGTCAACCACTCGCACCGCTCATATGCGGCTGATAGCAGATTATATGGGCGGTTCGGCGGCCGATGTCAAGATATGGCGCAAACAAGCTCGCCTGGACCAACAGGTGGTAGGTCAATTTGCTGACACTGTGCTGACACGAAAAATGGTCAGCCTACGTCCAATCTTTCGCACGCGCGTAACTACTTGCTTTTCTTGGGTGATTTGGTGGGCGCAGTAGGACTCGAACCTACGACCCGCTGATTAAGAGTCAGCTGCTCTACCACCTGAGCTATGCGCCCGGCCGGCGCCCTAAGGGCCCCACGCCGAAGGTCGCTCCCTTAACATCGCCCCGCTCGCCCTGTCCAGCCGCCGCTCACCACAGAAGCCCAAACTCCTCACGCCTGATGCGGACCAGCCGGTTGACCTGGGCGTTGAGCACGAAACCCAAGCCCACCATCATGGTCAGCATCGAGGTGCCGCCATAAGACACAAGCGGCAGCGGCACGCCCACGACCGGAACGAGCCCCGTCACCATGGCGACATTGATGAACACATAGGTGAAGAGGCAGAGCCCCATTCCGGCGGCGACGAGCCTGGCGAAGGTGCTCCGGCATCTGAGCGCCATATAGGTGATGAACAGGAGCGTGAGAAGATAGAGGGCGAGCAGCGCCACCGCGCCGATGAAGCCCATTTCCTCGGCGAACATCGTGAAGATAAAGTCGGTGTGCTTCTCGGGGAGGAAGTTGAGCTGGGCTTGCGTGCCTTGCATGAAGCCCTTGCCGGTGAGCCCGCCCGAGCCGATGGCGATCTTCGACTGCAGGATGTGGTAGCCGGAGCCGAGCGGATCGCGCTCAGGGTCGATGAGGGTCAGCACGCGATCCTTCTGGTAGTCGTGCAGCCTCTCCCACAGATGGGGGAGCACCGCGATGATCCCCACCACCGCGGCAATGAAATAGGCCCAGCTCACGCCCGCAAGGAACATGATCCCGCAGCCGACGATCCCGAACAGCGCCGCCGTGCCGAGATCGGGTTGCGCCAGGGCGAGCACGGTCGGCAACCCGACCATGATGAGCGGTGGCAGCATGGCGTCCGGCCGCCAGACTTTGTCCGGGGGAAGCCACTGGTAATAGCGCGCGAGCGCAAGCACGAGGGCAATCTTCATGATCTCCGACGGCTGGAAGCTGTACTCGCCAAAGCCGATCCAGCGCTGGGCGCCGCCGCTCTCGACACCGATGAGCGGGACCGCCGCGAGCAGGACGAGCACGACGAGATAGAAGGGATAGGCCGCGCGCATCCAAAAGCGAATATCCACCAGCACGACCGCATAGATCAGGGCAAGCCCGAGGCAGAAGCGCACAACATGACGGCTGGCCCACGGCTCCAGCGACCCGCCCGCCACCGAGTAGAGCGCGGCCACGCCGACCGCGGCGATGGCGGTGATGAGCAGGAGAAACGGCCAGTTGAGCAGCAGGAGCTTCTTGCTGAGCTTGAGCTGGGGCCGGTCGGAGCCGTCGGCGAACAGCATGCTCATCGCGCAGTCCCCGCGTCGGCAAGGGCTGAAAGCGCCCCGGCAGGGTTGCTCGCGGCGAAGGCAGGCTTCGCTGCCGGATCGCGCAGCAGGAGCTCGGTCATGATGTCGTGGACGATGGGGGCAGCGGTATGCGCTCCGTAGCCACCATGCTCGACCACACAGGCGACCGCGTAACGTGGGGCGTCCACTGGCGCGAAGGCAATGAACAGAGAATGGGGCTGGGCCTCCCAGCCGGTGAAGTGACGTTTGGATCCATGGCCGAATGCCTGCGCGGTCCCCGTTTTGCCGCCCATCAGCATGCCAGGCATGCCGGGAATGGTGAGCGCGGAGCGGGTCGCCGTGCCGCCCTTCTCGTTCACCACGGCGCTCATGCCGTCGCGGACGAGCTGGAGATGCACGGGATCGATGGGAAGGGGTGCGAGCGGGGGCTGCGCGCCGCTCCCCTGGGGGCGCACGAAGCGGGGCACGATCACCTTCCCCGAAGCGATCCTTGCCACCACCACGGCCAGCTCCAACGGCGTCGCCAGCACATAGCCCTGGCCGATCCCGCAGCTGATGGTCTCGCCGGCATACCAGGGCGCCCCGAGCGTCGCGCGCTTCCAGGCGGTGTCGGGCATGACGCCTGCCTTCAGGCCTGCCAATTCGCTGTCATGGGTCTGACCAAGGCCAAGCGCGCGGCCCGTTACCGCCAGGCGGTCGATGCCGAGCCGGTGCGCCGTCTCATAGAAATAGACGTCGCAGGACGACTTGATCGCGTCGTGCAGGGCGATGGGACCGTGCGTCTTCCAGCAGTGGAAGAAATGATTACCGAAAAAGTAGCCGCCCTTGCAGGTGATCCGCTCCTCGGGGGTGATGACGCCCGCGGTCAGGCCGGCGAGCGCGTTGACGACCTTGAAGGTCGAGCCGGGGGGATAAAGCCCGGCGGCGGCGCGATTGTTGAGTGGTTCGTCGGGGCCGGTGGCCAGCGCCGCCCATCTTTTGGCATCGGCCTTGAAAGCGATCTCGTTGGGGTCGAAGGAGGGCGTGGAGACCATCACCAGGACATCGCCGGTGGTGCAATCGAGCGCCACGAGCGAGCCGCGGCGCTGGCTCGCGAGCCGATCGAGAGCAAGCGCTTGCAGCTCATGGTCGAGAGCAAGCACGACATCCTTGCCGGGCTCGCTCGGTATCGATCCGAGCTCGCGCACGATGCGCCCATGAGCGTCGACCTCGTAGCTGCGGCTGCCCGCGTGGCCCCGCAGCTCGCGGTCGAGACCCTTCTCGATTCCGGTCTTGCCAATGCGGAATCCCGGAATCCGCATGACCGGATCCTGGTCGACCTCGCCCTTGCCGGCCATGCCGACATAGCCGACCACATGAGCTGCGCTACGGGCATCACTGTAATGACGGTAAGAGGCCCGATCCGTCTGCACGCCGGGGAACTGGGGGGCGAGGACGTTGAGCAGCGCGAATTGCTGCCAGGTGAGACCCTCGGTCACAAGAATGGGGAGGTAACGGCTCCGGCGCCTCGACGCCCGCATGATGCGGTCTTTGTCGGCGGCCGTGACGGGGACGATGGTGGAGATCTCGGCCAGCGCCGCTGCCAGGCTCTTGCAGTAGGCCGGTATGACGAGAACGCGGAGGTTCTCCTTGTCCTCGGCAATGGCCGCGCCGAAACGGTCGAAGATCGCGCCGCGCACCGGCGCGGTCAACTGCCGGTTCACCCGGTTCTCATCGGAGAGAAGCCGGTATTCGGAGGTCTCCATGATCTGCAGCTGGCGCAGGCGCCAGGCGAGCAAGCCGAACAATCCCGCCTGCCCTGCCCCCAACAGGAGCGCGCGCCGCGAGAAGCGATGGCGCAGCTTGAGCGCATGATCGCGCGCCTTCTTCACGCCCGCCCCCGATAGGTCGCACTCCGGCTCGGTCCGAGACGGCCGCGCCCGATCCAGATGACGCCGTGCAACACGATGGGGAAGAGCGCCATCGAGACGACCGCGCTAAAGGCGATCGGCCACCAGTCGACCCAGCGCAAGAAATAGAGCGAGGCGAGCAGCCAGCCGAAAGCGGTGAGCCCGACGGCGAGCACGATCCAGACGAGCCAAAGCAGGCTCATCTCGCCGCCCTCGCCCAAGGGCCGCGCGCGCGTGCCGGCGCCTGAAGCGATCAACGAGAGAAGGGCCCAAAACCCGAGCGGTCCCCCGCTCATGACGTCGGTGAGGAGACCGAGCAGCATGGCTACGGTGGGCGACAGCGTGGCGCCCGGAAGGGCGCGCCAGCAGAACACCATCATCACCACGACGAGCGGCAGGACGAAGGTGGCGTCGGCTGGCAGGCCCCACGGGACAGCGGTGGCAAGCACCGCAAAGAGCACCGATAGAGCGGGCAGGAGCGCGCTCATTGCTGGGCTTCAGCTCCGACGTGCTTGACGGCGCCCCCCGTGGTGAGAGGGTCGTTTGCCGCGGTTGGACGAGGCGCGGGTGTGGGTGTGGGCGCGGGTGCGGAAACGCTCTCAGGCGTTGCCGAGAGGGCGCGGGTAGCGGACGCGACCGGCGGGTCGGTGGTGGCCAAGGCGGGCGTATCGAAGAACAGCACGCTCACGAAATCGAGCGAGCTCAGCTCCGCATGGGGGTGCACCCTGAAGGCGCCGGGAGAGCCCATCACCACGCCGACGCGCAAACCGCGCGGCAACACGCCGTCGCTGCCTGAGGTGTAGACCTCGTCGCCAGGGTAGAGCGAGGCGCCGTCGGGAAGGAAGTCGAGCCTGAGCTCGGCGCTGTTGTCGCCCGAGGCGAGCGCGCGCACGCCGGCCGGGCCGACCAGCACCGGGATGCGGCTGTTGAGGTCGTTGAGCAGGAGCACGCGGGTGACGGAGGCGCCGGCATCCACGGTGCGGCCGACCAGGCCATCGCCGTTGATCACGGCATAGCCAATGCGCACGCCGTTGTCCCTGCCGAGATTGATGAGCGCGCTGCGCAGGAAGGGACCGCGCGCGTCGGCGATAACGCTGCCCGTGGCATATTGCAGGGCCGGCTCGTCGACGGCGTTCAACAGCGAGCGGAGATGCGCGACCTTGTGCTCGAGCAGCTTGGCGCGCCATTCCCATTGCTTGAGCTGCTCGTTCTCCTCGCGCAGACGATCGAGCTCGCCGAAGAGATCGGCATAGGAGCGCCCGCGCGCCAAGACGTGGCGCCCGACGATGACCGGCGCCGACGCGGCTTCGAGCAACGGCGCGGTCAGGTCGACAAAGCGGTCGCGCGCGTCGGCGATCATGCCGTGGCCGATGCGGCTGAGCACGAGAAGCACCGCACACAGGAAATAGAGCGCAAAGGTGAGAAGCTCACCTGGACCCCGCCAGGATCGGCGCGGCCTCGGCATGAACAGTGAGCTGGCCCCACGCATTTCGGGTCTCGTTTCAAGGAAACGCCACGACTGGCCCGTTTCCTTCGTTCTCTTCGCGGGGCCTGTGCAGCAGGCGGCCCCTTACTCAGTTACCGCCGGCTCATGGCTTGATCAGGAGCTCGGCCATGGTGTCGATCTGCTCCAGGGCCTTCCCCGTTCCCCGCACCACGCAGCGCAGAGGATCTTCGGCGATCCTGAACTTGACTCCGGTCTCATGGGTGAGCCTGACATCGAGCCTTTCGAGCAGCGCGCCGCCGCCGGTGAGCCAGATTCCGGACTCGCAAACATCTGCGGTGAGCTCGGGCGGCACATCGGCGAGCGCCTGCCTTATGCCACCGACGATCTGCTGAATTGGCAGGGTTAAGGCTTCGGCGATGTCATGCGGCTCGAGGGTAATCTCGGTCGGGAAGCCGCGCTGAAGGTCGCGTCCCTTGATGTGGATGGCGACACGCTCGCCGTTCGCCTTGGCGATGGCGCAGCCCGCCTCTTTCTTGATGGTCTCGGCGCTCGTCGCGCCGATCAGGAGATTGTACTTGAAGCGGACATAATTGACGATCGCGTC
>JAENXG010000372.1 GCA_016649675.1 Methyloceanibacter sp. | reverse complement strand
CCGCGGATTCTCGCGCACTGGAGTGGATTCTGGTGCAACGATTTCGGGACATGTGCGCCAGTAGCTGCCCCTGTTAGGTTTGGGCAATGGGATACGACCACCTAGTGTCGGGCTCCATGGCGCATCGTTACCCGCATCGGCATGCCACCCTTCGGGAGCAGTACCACGCGCGAGACCGGTATAGGCTCCTGCCCGGGTGGGCTCTCGAACCGGGCGGCGCGGATGAGCGTGGCCAGCATGGCTGTGGCCTCGATGAGCGCGAAGGCCGCACCGATACAGATCCTTGGGCCCACGCCGAACGGCATGAACTGGTAGCGCGAATAACCGACATCGCGCCCTTGCGCGAAACGGGACGGATCGAAGCGGTCCGGGTTGTCCCACAGTTTGCGGTGGCGGTGGATCACGTAGATCGGCAAGCCGATGAGCGTGCCGGCCTTAATGTGCTCGCCGGCCAGTTCGACATCCTCTGCGGCGTAGCGAGACATCACCGGCAGCGGCGGAAAGAGCCGCATCGACTCCGTCAACACCTGTTGCACGGTCACCAGCTTGTCGATGTGCTCACCGGTGACGGGGCCGGAGGGCACGACCTGCCGAATTTCCTCCAGCATGCGGGCTTCCCATTCCGGCGCGCGCGACGTGAGGTAGAGCGTCCAGGTCAGCGCCGCGGCGATAGTATGGTGGCCGGCCAAAAGGAACGTCAGAAGATTGTCGACGAGCTGCGCGTCAGACATCGTCTGGCTGGTCTCCGGGTCGACCGCGCCGAGCAGCCGGGTAAAGAGGTCGTCGTGATCGTTGGGGGAGGCGCGGCGTGCGTGGATCAGTCCGGTAACGGCAGCCCTGAGACGGGACTCCCAAAAGTGCATGCGGCGGCGCCCCGGGCGCGGCAGCCAGACAGGCAGGTTGAGCGCCGCATAGGCCATCGACCAGGAAAGACCCGCCACATAGTCGGCAGCCCCCTGTTCCATCGTTTCGCCGATGAGGGCACCATCGCCTGCCAGCAGCGTGTTGGAGATGACATGATACGTGGCGCGCACCATGTCAGTATCGATGGCGTGGGTTGAGCCTGGTGGTGCCGCGCTCCATGCTTTGATCGCCGACTCCGCACCCGCAACCATGGCCGGCACGTATCGGAGGATCTCGCCATGTCGAAAGAGCGGCGCTACCGTCTGGTGCTGCCAGCGCCAGTCACGGCCCTCCGACGTGAGGATACCGTTGCCGAATAAGGGGCCCAGCACGCGCCGCAGGAGCGGATCCTGGGGGAAGTCATCGCAGCGGTCGAGCAGCACGATCTTAACCAGGGCCGGGTCGGTCACCCAGGCGATGGCGGGAGGGCCACGCAAGACGACGAGTGGCTCGTGATAGACGGACTCCGGTATGGCCAGCAGCGGGTTACTGAGAAACTTTATGAAGGATTGTGGCAGGTTCAGAGGCTTCGGTGGCGGCGTTACTCGCGGTGGGTATAAAGGCACTCTGCTCGCGTAAACGGTGTCAATTTTGTTCATAGGATTGCTATAGCGCTTCCAACCCTTGGAGTGGTGAGGTGATCTTCCGACCCTGACTGCATGAGTCAGCGTTCTCTGCAGTTTGTTTCATTCGACCCGCTGACCCCGTCCCCGCTCATCGGCCGCGCGTTCATAGGAGGCCAACACGAAGTTTACGTATCTTTGAGGGGCCCAAGGTTAGCTTGCGGACTCTCAGCCCTCATTCTTCGCTTCCAGGGTACGTCATCGTGAAGACCGTTGGGCCCAAGCAGCTGGTGCGGGCGATTATCAATAATCCCTGGTCGAGCGTGCAGGACGGGCTGCTCCTCTCCAGCGTGATGATTGTCGCCACGCTGCTCGCGTTGGAGTTCGACCTCTTCAATTTTGCCGGACAACTCACTGTGCCCCAACGCCGGATAACGTTGGCGGAGGCGATATTCCTTACGGTCCTGCTGGCACTCTGTATCTTCGCCTTCGTCATTCGCCGGCTACGCGAGGAAAGGCAGGACGTCGCGCGCCGTGTTGCTACGAACGCTAAATTGCGTGAGCTCAAGATGCTCGCGTTGCAAGATTCCTTGACCGGGCTGGCAAACCGTCGTGCGCTGTTCTCGGCATTGACGGCAGCAACCGCTTCGCCTCCTTCCGCTGGCCGTAAGCATGCGTTCTTCCTGATAGACCTCAACGACTTCAAGCGCGTCAACGATCTCCACGGCCACGCACTCGGGGATCGCGTCCTGCAAGTGATTGCCGAGCGCTTTCGGACGGCCGCCCGGCCGAGTGATCTTCTGGCAAGGCTCGGCGGTGATGAGTTCGCAGTGCTTTCTTATAATGTCGACCGAGACACCGCACACGCGATCGGTTTGCGCTTTATTGCGACCCTGGAGAGCGAAATCCGGGTTGGAGGGCATTCACACGAGATCGGCGCGTCCATCGGCGCTGCGCTGCTCCCGGACGACGGCACAACGGTGGAGGAGATCATTCACAACGCCGACCTCGCCATGTACCGCGCCAAGGGCCAAGATCAGACCTCGCTCGTCTTCTTCGAGCCATCCGCGCACCCGCGGCAAATCGCCTAGATGTTCCGGCACCCGGCGGCTTTGGGATTTCATACGCCTCGAGAGCTCGATGTCGGACTTTGATCTTGCCGTATCAATCGCACTCGGGGTCGGGCTGGCCGCGGCAACCGGCTTT
>JAENXG010000505.1 GCA_016649675.1 Methyloceanibacter sp. | reverse complement strand
CGATGTTCATACCGGCTCGACGGTGATCGACGAGTTCTCCTCCCGCTTCGTCTATTTCTATTCAGGCTACGTGCTCGCTCCTTACGTGTTCCGCTTCGCCGCGACCGTCGCCGCAAACAAGCGCGATGCGATCCGCTTCCTTCTCGTTTGGGCCCTGTTCGAGGCGCTGATGGTCTTTGGCGGTTACTCGGCACTTCCCGTCATCGGGCTCGGGCTCGGCTTCCTCGGCGCGCTGGCGGTGATCGCATTGTCGGTTCTGCTTTCCACGCGGGGTTGGGCAGGGGCTTTGCGCTATGCCGGGCAGAACTCGATCGTGGTCTATCTCGCCTTCTTCCTGCCGATGGCGGCGACGCGGGCGTTGCTGCTGAAATTCGCGCCCGATCTCGACCTCGGGCTCGTCGCGCTGGTGGTCACGACGGTCGCCGCGATCACGCCGCTTCTGTTCTACGCCGTGGTGAAAGACACCTCATGGCGCTTCCTGTTCAAGCGGCTCGCCTGGGCCCGGCTCCAGCCTCCGCGTCAGCTTGCGGCTTCCGGCCTCGACTCGACGCCGCGGCGTAAACCCTATCTCAGCCCCGTTCGCGTCACGCTCGGCCTTGTGCCGGGCCACGACATTTGGTGATGGTCTTCGCCGACAAATTGAGGCAATCCGCGACTTGACGCAGTGCAGCATTGGCGTAGGTATGCGGCTCAAGAAGCAGCAGGTTGGGCAAGCCCATGGAGAAGAAGAAGGTCCTCGTGATCGGCGGCGGCTTCGGCGGCGTGTTCGCAGCCAAGGAGCTGGCGCGAAGCGGGCGCGACAAGGTCGACGTCGAGCTCGTCAACGCCAACAACTATTTCGTCTTTCAGCCGCTGCTTCCTGAGGTCGCCGCGGCGAGCATCCACTCATCGGACGCGGTCGTGCCCTTGCGGCTCCTGCTCCGGCGCCTCCAGGTACGGCAGGCAGAGGTCCGGGGCATCGACTTCGCGAAGAAGTCGGTGATCGTGGTGCAAGGCTCGCACCTCAGCCCGATCGACCTTCACTACGACGAGCTCGTCATCGCGCTTGGCACCAGTGTGGATCTGAAGCGCTTCCCGGGGCTGCCCGAGCACGCGCTCACCATGAAGGACCTCGCCGATGCGCACCGCTTGCGCACCCATGTCATCGGTTGCCTCGAGACCGCCGACGTGACCAGCGACCCCGACGTGAAGCAGCAGTTCCTCACCTTCGTGGTGGTAGGCGCGGGCTTTTCCGGCGTCGAGACGGTGGCCGAGGTGAGGGAGCTGATCCGCCGCGCGCTCAAATATTATACGAACATCCGCCCTGAGGAGATCCGCGTCTACCTCATCGAGTATGCCGGCCGCATCCTGCCGACCTTCCCCGCCGATCTTGCCGAATACGCGACGCGGCGCCTGCAAATCCACGGTATCGAGGTCTTGACCGGGGTCGGCATCAGATCGGCCACCGGCACGTCCGTCGAGCTGTCAAACGGCACCGTCATCCCGACCAGAACCATTGTCGCCACCATCGGCAATGGGCCGCATGCACTCGTGGAAGCGCTCGGCCTCGATTTGCAGTGGGGGCGCATCAAGACCGACCGCTTCATGCGCGTGCCCGGCCATGACGGCGTGTGGGCCCTCGGGGACGCGGCCTTGATCCCGCTGGTCGAAAACCCGGGCGAGAACCCTGCCGACTATGCGCCGCAAACCGCGCAATTTGCCGTCCGCGAAGGCCGTCAGCTCGCCGGCAACATCCTCGCCGAGGTCGCCGGAACGGAACTCAAGCCTTTCGCCTACAAATCACGCGGCTCGCTCGCCTCGCTCGGCATGAGCAAGGCGGTTGCCGATGTCTATGGGGTCAAACTCTCCGGCACGCTCGCGTGGCT
>JAENXG010000228.1 GCA_016649675.1 Methyloceanibacter sp. | reverse complement strand
GCAAGTCGCGGTCTGGCCTACATTGTTCTGCTGAATGGGCTGGCGGCAATCGCGCTACTGATAAGTCTGGCGCACGGAACGTCATCGACTGAAAGCACCAAGAGGTTCGCCGATGCCATGATGGTCTTCGGCATCGGTGCTGCAGCGGGGCTGGCGAGCGCCTTGTTCGCGTATTTCCGTCGCACCGTGGGTATCCAATTGCCCAGGCAAGTGACGGAGCGGCGCTTTTTGGGCTGGCTTGCGGTAGCTGCTGCGATTATCGGCGCAGGCTGTTTCGTCGGCGCACTGAATATGGGCCGCATGGCAGTAATCCCCGAAGAGACTGCCAAGGTACCCCGCGCAGCCCCGGCGGCGGCACCAACGCCCTCACCGGAGACACCCAGCGTTGCCCCTGCTGCACCAGAAACGCCGTCACCAGAAACAAACAAACCCTAATCGGTGCGCCCCGGCTACACGGGGCAATCCCTGCGTAACACCAAGAGGTCAAACCATGTCCAAGTCATCCACTCCCAAAGTTAGCCGCAGAAAGGCGCGCGGTACAGATCGCAAGACGACTTCCAAAGTGGCCGCCGAGACGGTGCGTCGCAAGACCACTTCCAAAGTCGCCGCCGAGAAGGTGCGTCACATACATCGCAAGACCGCCGCTCAATTCGAGGAATTTCCCGTTACTCAAATGCCAGACACAATGCGCGCCCTTGCCGAAAGGAGGGTCGCTCTGACGCGCGAGGTGTATGAGCGCTCCAAGAACACGCTCCAATCCGTATTAGAGAGCTGGGAGGAATCCTTCGGCGCGGCTGGTCAGGGCGCTTTGGCGCTCAACCGTAAGATCATCGACATTGCTGAGCGTAACATCAATACCGGCTTCGATCTTGCGACGAGCCTAGCCGGGGCGAAGAACCTTGCCGAGGTCATGGAATTGCAGGCGGCCTACTGGCGCAAACAGTTCGGCGACCTGAAGACCCACGCTGAGGAAGTGCGCGCGCTATCAACTAAGTCAACTGCTAAAGTGGCGGAGCAATTCACGGTCCAGGTGAGGCGGGGTACGGACGAAACGATCAAACGAACTAAATCCACCTAGCCAAAGGAATGGACAGCTGGGCATGATCCATCAACTCGGGCAGGCGCGTCCAGCCACCGAGCATTGATAACGCCCTTCTAGCATCTCTCTTTCGTTCCTATCGCTATCCTTGGGTTCAGAGCTGCGAGCGGACACAGCTTCGCCGACTCCGGCGAAGCCAATGCTCTGACCTTTGGGACGAGGCCCCTCGCAGAACACAGCCAGATCAGAACAACCTCATCGCGACAGCACGGCGTCGATCGACTGCCATGTCTCGTAATCGAATTGCACGCGCTTGCCTGGCATAGACCCCAAAGTATCAGAGGAACAGGGGATAACCGTGTCCGACCAGGTTTTCCGTCGCTGAGTGCTTTCGAACACGAAGATGCGCCCCAGTCCAGCGGGCATTATACCCCCGCTTGGTCGTAGCACCCGCTGCAACTTCCACGCGGTGAACAGTCGCCGAACTGATCTCGATCAAGTGGCATTGAGTGAGGGTGGAGAGTTTCGAATGCTGGGGGCGAATGTCTGCTTCTGGCACTAAGCGGACCAGCTCGACCGGCGCGAGGACGTCAGCAACTGACCCAAAGCCGACATCGCACAACGCTGCACCTATGCCGTCCTCTGTCTCTCTCCGGAATGACTGATCAGATGGATCATGAGGCACCACGAGTGATCATCGACGATGGGCGCTCCGACTTTACAAAGATTTGCAGCAAAGCGCCGCCAATCCGCCACGTCCGGCGTCTAAGCTTCCTACCGTGGACCGCGATGAAGCGCCCGAAGGAGGAAAGCCATGCTCAAGACATCACTCATGGCGGCTTTTATGGTCGTCTTAGCTATCGGTCCTGCCTATGCCGCGCAGGATCTCTGCAATGATGCTCATATGAAACAGATGGATGACATGATCGCCAAGATGACCGACGCGGCCAAAAAGAAGGAGGCGACGACGGCTATCGACATGTCCAAGGCCGCGATGAAGAAGGGTGACACGGCGGGGTGCATGAAGCACATGGAAGAGGCCCATAAAGCAATGGGCCTGTGACTTGTCGCTCGAAGCTCGCATGATAGGCTATAGACTCTCTAGTTGTGCGCTGCATTAAAAGCCCCAGCGGCGGATGAACCACGATTTCACCAGATGAGTCAGCGTGGCGTAGGCAACGAGAAACCCCATGACGATCGGCCAATAGAGCAGTGGCAGCGGCGAAAAGCCCAGGGTGGTCCCCAGCGGCGTGTAGGGCAGAATGCTGGCGATCAGACAGACAATGACAGTGGTAGCGATGAGCGCGTTGCTGGCGCGGCTCTGAACGAAGGGTATCTTGGCGGTCCGAATGATGTGGATGATGAGCGTCTGCGTCAACAGTGACTCCACGAACCAGCCCGTTTGGAAGAGGGACGGGTTGGTCCAGGTGTTAAAGACGAACAGCATCGTCCCGTACGTCGCATAGTCGAAGATCGAGCTGATCGGTCCGATGAACAGCATGAAGCGCAGAAGGTTGTTGATCTCCCAGCGGCGTGGCACAAGCAGATATTCCGCATCGACATTGTCCGTTGGTATCGTTGTTTGCGAAAAATCATAGAGGAGGTTATTGGTCAGCACCTGTATCGGCAGCATCGGGAGGAAGGGCAAGAAGATGCTCGCGCCGATGACGCTGAACATGTTGCCGAAGTTCGAGCTGGCGCCCATCTTGATGTACTTGTTGATATTGCCGAACACACGTCGCCCTTCGAGGGCGCCCTGCGCCAACACAGCCAGACTCTTCTCAAGAAGTATGATGTCGGCGGACTCCTTTGCTATGTCGACAGCAGTGTCGACCGAGACGCCGACGAAGGCCGCCTTCAGTGCCGAGCCGTCATTGATGCCGTCGCCAAGGAAGCCCACCACATGGTCTTTCCGGTGCAGGGCGCCGATCACACGCGCCTTCTGGGCCGGCGAAACCTTGGCGAACACCGTCGTGGTCTCGGCGGCTTCCGCGAGCGCCTGGTCGCTCATGGTTTCGACTTCGGCCCCGAGCACGATCCGTCCGACATCCAAACCGACGTCATGACAGATCTTGCGGGTGACAAGATCATTGTCACCCGTGAGAATCTTGACCGTGACTCCCACCCGGCGGAGTTCGGCAATGGCGGCAGCGGCGGTCTCCTTTGGTGGATCCAGAAAGGCGATGCACCCCACTAAAGTCAGATCAGACTCGTCGGCGACGCTATAGCCCTTCTTGGACGTGTCGAATTCCTTGCAGGCCACAGCGACCACCCGAAACCCATTTTCGTTGAGCTTGTCGGTCACCGCCTTGGCACCAGCCCGGCGTGTATTGTCCAGGACTTCGATATTTTCGCCGAGACGGCTTCGTGTGCACTGGGCGAACACTTCCTCGACAGCGCCCTTGCAGATCAGCAGCGGCTTCTCGCCGGCACGCGCGACCACCACAGATAGACGCCGCCTTGTAAAATCGAATGGGATCTCGTCGACTTTGGCATAGCCGTCGTCACCCTTGACCTTGTTCTCCATCTCCGCGTGCGCCAGCACCGCCATGTCCAGAAGATTCTTCAGGCCGGTTTGAAAGTGGCTGTTGAGATAGGCGTATTCGAGCACCCGGTCGTCGTCGTTTCCTTCGACGTCGAGGTGAAGTTTCATAATCACCCGGTCCTGGGTCAGCGTTCCTGTCTTGTCGGTGCAGAGGACATCCATGGCCCCGAAATTCTGAATGGCGTTCAGACGTTTCACGATGACCTTGCGCCGCGACATCGCGATCGCGCCCTGCGCAAGATTTACCGTCACGATCATCGGCAGCATTTCGGGCGTCAGGCCGACGGCGACGGCAACGGCAAATAGGAGCGCCTCAAGCCAATTGCCTTTGGTCAGGCCGTTGATCAAAAAGACAAGCGGAGCCATCACCATGATGAACCTGATCATCAGCCAGGCGAAGCGGCTGATGCCCTTGTCGAAGCTGGTGAGTTCGCGCGCACCGACGATCGTGTCGGCCAGCCGTCCGAAGTAGGTCTGCTGACCAGTGCGGATAATCACGGCGCTCGCGTATCCGCTGACCACGCTCGAGCCCATGAAGCAGATGTTGCTGAGTTCAAACGGATCTCCGGCAGCGCTTTCCTGTCGCTCAGCCCGTTTCTCGACAGGCATGGACTCGCCCGTGAGCGCGGACTGATTCACAAATACGTCCCGGGCCGTAAGCAAACGCAGATCCCCGGGGATCACGTCGCCGGCGGACAACCGCACCGTGTCTCCGGGCACCAGTTGGTCGAGCGGGATCTCAAAGAAATCCTC
>JAENXG010000545.1 GCA_016649675.1 Methyloceanibacter sp. | reverse complement strand
GCCTTGGCCTTCGACAGCAAGCCGAGCTCGAGCAGGGCCGCGTCGAGCTTGCCGAGATCGAGTGCATTCTGACTGTCGTCGCTGGCGAGCCGATGGAACAGCGCGGCATCGAAGCCCGTGCGGAGCGCAAGGTAGGTCTCGATCAACCCCGCCGAGGCGACCAGCAGAAGTGCCACGGTCAGAAGCGCGCCAAGCTGGACCCCAAGCCCAGCGACGAGGCCGATCAAAGCGGCGATGGTGAGCGGGCGGGACAGCCGGTCGAGCACCTCGCCCTGGTCGAGGAGGCCGGCGGCGGCGGTGAGCAGATAGCGGGGCTCGGCCTCTGCGGTCATCGCGCCATCTCGACAGCTTCGGCGATGGCACGCTTCGCGTCCTCGCCAAGCACGATGCGCGGGCGCACCTTCCGCACCGTTTCAATCGCGTGGTCCACGCTTGCCGCACGTCCGGTCACGGTGAGCCAGGTGGCGACGGCAGAAGCGCTGCGCGAGACCCCAAGCGCGCAATAGACGAGGACGGCGCCCTCGCTCCGCGCCGCCTCGATGGCACGCGAAGCTGTGAGGAGTTGTTCGGGATCGGGCGCAACCAGATCGAGCATAGGGAAAGCGTAGCAGCGCCATCCTCGGCCGGGAAGCTCGGCGCAGAGATCGATGGTGGTGAGCGTTGTGCAATCCCGCCGCACCGGGATGCGCCCAAGGGAGACGCCGTCGGCGACCGCGACGGACGCGGGATGGCGCCGTGTCCAGGCGCGAGAGTTGATCCAGGCGCCGGCGTGATATGGCGCAAGCAAAAGTCGCGACGCCACGCTCATCCTGCCGTTGGCGCTTTTCTGGAAACTCTCGGGGCCGAACAAGGCGTAGTTGGCGGCAACCATCAACAGCGCGACCGCCGGCCAGAAGAGAAGAAGCGCCGCGCCGCCGATCCAGACCGCGAGCACGCCGAGCGCGACAGCGCCGAGCGCATAACGAAGCGCAAGATGCCGCCTTGGCGGGTCGGCGGTGAAGCCGAAATGCGACATGGGACTTTCGCTCTCGGTCGGCCAGAGCCAAACACAAAACAGTCCGAGTAGGCGCCGGTCGGCAGGTCGATGAAACGATGCTGATAGGTGGTGAGCACCGAGACGGCGACGAGCACGAACCAGGCATTGAGCAGCCAAAGTCCCCAACGCGGCACGTGCCGGGAATAGAACGCCCAGAGAATGACGCAGAGAGCGATGTGCAATGACGGCGCCTGGTTGAAGGGCTGGTCGAAGCTCGTGAGCGCGTGGAACAAGAAGCCCGGGAAGCCCGTCGTCTCGGGCTGCGCGAAGGTGAATCTGAGCGGAAACAGGATGAAGCAGGTGACCGCGATGAGTTGCGCGGTCAGCAGCCGAAGGCCGTGCGTGTCGAGCTCGGCCTGCTTCTGCACACAAAAAAAGACAGGCCGTAGAAGGCGTTAATCGACCAGTAGGGGATGATCGTCCAGTCGACGAAGGGGATCCAGTGCTCCCAGTCGAAGACGATCGAGGGGACGCCGTCGCGGTGCGCGGCAAGCCAGCTCGTGGCCGCGATGGAACAGGAGGATTGCCCCTTTGGGCCTGGCAGGGATTGAGGGCCAGTAGCGGTAGAACAGCTCCACCCCGTCCTGGGTGGTGAAGCGCCCCTCCTGGGCCGTG
>JAENXG010000411.1 GCA_016649675.1 Methyloceanibacter sp. | reverse complement strand
GTCAGCGCCTGTGGCGCATCGTGGCGAAGCGCGCTGTTCTATGTGCCGGCGCCATCGAGCGCCCCATCGTGTTCGGCGACAACGATCGTCCCGGCGTCATGCTCGCGGGCGCGGTGCGGACTTATTTGAATCGCTTCGGCGTCGCCCCGGGAGCCCGCGCCGTCGTCTTCGCCGATAATGACGACGCCTTCCGCACGGCCATCGACCTGGCTGACGCCGGCGTCGAGGTGGCGGCCCTGGCCGATGCGCGAAAAGGATCATCGGCGCACGCGCAAGCCGCAGCCGACAAAGCCAACGCGCGCTATCTGCCGGGCGCGGTGATCCAGCGCGTCAAGGGCGGCCAGAGCGTTAAAAGTGTGGAGATCAGGGACGCAAATGGCAACATCGAGCGGTTCGACTGCGATCTCCTCGCCATGTCCGGCGGCTGGAGCCCGACGGTCCATCTCACCACCCATCTCAACGGCAAGCCCAAGTGGGATGAGGGTCTCGCCGCTTTGGTGCCCGGCACACTACCGCCGGGCATGAGCGTCGCCGGCGCGGCCTCAGGCCAGTTTGGCCTCGCGTCCTGCTTGGCCTCCGGTCAGACGGCTGGCGCCGAAGCTGCGCGGACTTGCGGCTTTACGCCGTCAGTCCAGCCATCGCCAGCGGCCTCCGACGAAAGCACGGCGGCGAGCGCGGTGTGGCAGGTGGCCGACGGCAAGGGCAAGGCTTTCGTCGATTTCCAGAACGACGTGACCGTCTCCGACGTGAAGCTCGCGGCGCGCGAAGGCTTCCGCATCCCCGAGCATCTCAAGCGCTACACCACGCTCGGCATGGCGACGGATCAGGGCAAGACCGCCAACGCCAATGGCGCGGCCGTGCTGGCCGGCGTCACCGGACGCTATGTGGGCGCGGTCGGCACCACGACCTTCCGGCCGCCCTTCAGCCCGGTCGCCATCGCCGCCTTGGCCGGCCATCACCGCGGGCAGGATTTCCGGCCCGCGCGCCTCGCCCCCTCGCATGGCTGGGCAGAAGAGCAGGGCGCCTGTTTCGTCGAGACTGGGCCCTGGCTGCGCGCGCTCTATTATCCCTGGGAGGGCGAGGAGCCGCAGGCCTGCGTCAACCGCGAGGTGGCGAATGTCAGGACCAATGTCGGCGTTTGCGATGTCTCCACGCTCGGCAAGATCGACGTGCAGGGCAAGGACGCCGGTATCTTCCTCGATCGTGTCTATGCCAACACCTTCTCGACGCTTGCCGTCGGCAAAGCGCGCTATGGGCTGATGCTGCGGGAGGATGGCTTCGTCCTCGACGACGGCACCACGGCGCGCCTCAGGGACGACCACTATTTCATGACCACCACGACGGCCAACGCCGTCCGCGTCATGCAGCATCTCGAATTCTGCCAGCAATGTCTGTGGCCCGAGCTCGACGTGCAGATGGTCTCGGTCACCGAGCAATGGGCGCAATTCGCCATCGCCGGCCCGCGCGCGCGCGACGTCGTTCAGGGCGTGGTCGATTCCGCGCACGATCTCTCCAATGCCGCCTTTCCCTATCTTGCCGCGGGCGAGGTCACGGTCTGCGGCGGCACGCCGGGCCGTCTGTTCCGTCTCTCCTTCTCCGGCGAGCTCGCTTATGAGGTCGCCGTGCCGGCGCGCTTCGGCGAGACGATGATGCGGGCGATCCTCGAAGCGGGCGCGGCCTACGGTATCGCGCCCTATGGCACCGAGGCGCTCGGCGTGCTCCGCATCGAGAAGGGGCACCCCGCCGGGGGCGAGCTGAACGGCCAGACCACCGCGCACGATCTCGGCCTCGGCAAGCTCGTCTCAGCGAAAAAGGACTTCATCGGCCGCTTCATGGCGGCTCGGCCGGCTCTGACCGATCCGGCGCGCCCCTCGCTCGTGGGCTTGAGGCCCGTCGATCGCGAGGACCGGCTGCGCGCCGGGGCCCATCTCATCCCTCAGGGTGAGGAGGCCACTGCCAAGAGCGACCAGGGCTACGTCACCTCGATTGCTTTCTCGCCGAGCCTCGGCCATTGGCTCGGCCTCGGCCTCCTCGTGCGCGGTCCCGAGCGTCACGGCGAGATCGTGCGCGCCTACGATCCCGTGCGCGGCGGCGACGTGCTGGTTGAGGTGTGCCCGCCCTGCTTCATCGATCCGGAAGGGGAGCGCCCCCGTGTCTAAGCGGCCGCTTCATGCGCTGTCGGCGCTTGCCGGGATCTCCGTCCCTGGCCGTTTCGGCAAGGCGGGCGGAGAGCCCGGCGTCGTCATTGCCGAGCGTGTGGGGCTCGGCCTGGCGACGGTCGCGTCCCGCAAAGGGCAAGAAGCCGCATTGAAGGCGGCGGTCTTGCAGGCTTATGGGGTTGAGCTTCCCGACAGCTCGCGCGTCGCCAATGGGTCTGCCGTGAGCTTTGTCGGATATGGGCCGGGTCAGTGGTTTGCCGTCTCGGAGAGCCTCGCTAATGAG
>JAENXG010000103.1 GCA_016649675.1 Methyloceanibacter sp. | reverse complement strand
TGAGCGAGCTCACCGCTGATATGCAGGTCATCTGGCATGACTTCACGCGCCAGATGACCGGACCGCCGTAAGCAGTCCCCCTCTAGAGCATGATCCGGAAAAGTGGGAACCGGTTTTCCGATAAGATCATGCTTGCGATAGCGTCTTAAGGCCGGGGCAGCGCGCCCGGCGCTTTGACTTCGATGGTGGCCACTTCGCCGTGGTTGGGCAACACCCACTCGCTCGGCGACACCGCCGGGTCGTCTTCCTTCGCCGGCGGCTTTTCCTTCGCGCCTTTCGGGTGCGAGCTCGACTTTTCCGACGATGCCGACCCGACCATGTTCATGCCGGTGAGGAAAGCGGCCCCGCTGCCGATGACGGAGGCGAGCGCAAGGGCCAGCAGGACACGCCGCAAGCTCGCCCGCTCCGGCGCTTCCATGCTCACGGTCCGGTTGACGTAAGCGAGAAACGAGCTGAGCAGTGCGGCAATGGCGCCGCCGCTGAAGAACATCATGGCGGCAGCGAATTTCGGGTCGACCGTCGATTCGGGCGCCCTCGCCAGGACGGCGAGCAGCACGAGCGAGGCAGCCCCATTGAGCAGGACGAGAAAGGACAGCGCGCGGCCGGCGAACCGGTTTCGCTCCCGCTCGACAAAAATAGGGTCGAAGCGCGGATCGGTCTGGCGGATTTGGTCTGGCGGCATGCTGCCCATCATCATCCCCGTTGCGGTCGCATTATGGCGAAGGACCGGACGCGACCGCCGGCCCCATTCGAAGATCGTGCCGGCTCGTTGCACTCTAAAGCGTCTGGCGGAGACGGAGGGATTCGAACCCTCGATACGGCTTTTGACCGTATAACGGTTTAGCAAACCGCCGCCTTCAGCCTCTCGGCCACGTCTCCCCAGGAGTGAAGGCTTACTGATCCGGTGCTGGGTGGTCAACCTCGCAGGCCCCGGCGGCCAGCAGCGGGACGTGCGCCTCTGCTGCGGCTGAAATGGTGCCGACCGCGCGAATAGCGAGGGTTCGGGCTCTTGAGCAATCCTCTGGTTGCCCCCGCTCGCCTGGGTTGCAGCCCCAAGACTCACGTTTTCTGCCGCGGATTGCGTCATCGATGTGCTAAAGTTACAGGCAACAATCAAGGGGGAGGTTCGCGCCGCGCCATGAGTTGGCACGCTTGCTCAAAAGCACTTCCGCATGCGGTTCTTGCCGCAGGTCTTATCGTCGGCTTCGTGCCGTTCGCCATGGCCGATGAGGCAAGCTACTGCGTCACCTGCACGGGCCCCGACCAAACCTATGTCTGCAAGGTCGTCGGCGAGGATTCGAGGCCGAGCGACGCGCTCAAGCTCTATTGCGTCATCCGCACCGCCAAGGAAGGCCATCATGCCTCCTGCTCAGCCGAGCGCAGCTCCCCCGGCTGCAAAGGGGTGGAGAAGGTCTATAGCTATGACGGTCCGTTGATCCCGCCGGACGTCGCTTCCGATCCTCGCGTCAAGCACTTCATGGACAAGGTCGCCCACGACCAGAAGACCTTCGCCAAGCCGAAGGGCGAGGCGCCCAAGACTCTCGCCGAGCTCACCGGGCGTGCGGTCAACGCCTCGCGCCAAGGATGGCGCAGTGCGCGCGCGGCAATCGGCGGCTCTGAGGATCAAGCCCCGGCTGCAAGCAGCGCGCCCAGCGCGCCGCAACCCCTCCCTGCCTCGTCTGAAGCAACAGGGAGCGCGGAGAGCGCAGCACCTCCGAGCCGGACCGAGCGCGCTAAGCATGCCGCTCAGAACGCAAGCTCTGCGGTCGGCGGGTTCGCGCGCAAGAGCTACCGCTGCCTCCGCTCGTTCTTCCGCGCCTGCAGCAAGACGACCCAAGGGCAAGCCGTTCAATCGAATTGAATGCTCATGCCCGGGCCTTGTGCCGGGCATCCACGAATTTTCCGCCAGGTATCAAAGACGTGGATGGCCGGGACAAGCCCGGCCATGACGAAGACTGTTTCTGTTTGAACGGCTTCTAGTGGGTCTGCAGCCATTCGCGGGCGAGCTTCTGCGCCTCTGCGACTTGCTCGGTCGACATCTCGCGGGAGAGCTCGACGCGATGCGTGAGGGCCGTGGGATTGCCTCGCGCTGCGGCGAGATTGAACCATTTGTGCGCCACCACCAGGTCGGCTGCCACGTCCCGCCCCGTCGCATAAAGCATCCCTAGCTCAAAAAGGGCATCCGGCGCACCTGTTTGAGCCGCCAGCTCGACCTTTTCCGTCGAAATCTCCATTCGTGCCATCTCACATGCCCCCTTTTATCACTCACCCGACGCCCTGTCGAATATTCGGGTAATTACTCATATTCAAAGGCGTCTTTGTTGGCCCTCTGATGCCGGTAATCATGGGAGAGCACCTTCAATAACTTCTGAACGCGCGTGATTAATGCAAAATAACTAAATCTATAACGCTTGGTAATATTAGTTTACATTGCACGCTATTCCGCGGCCAATTAGTTAATCTAGGCGATTGTCAATGATTCCTTGACCATTCAAGGTCACTTGCCGATAACCAAGAAAAGCGTTCGGGGGATCCGCCGAGCGGCCGAGCCCTACCGGTTCGCGGGATCGGCGACGACCACCATCCACTCCCAAACGCGCTTGGCCGA
This sequence comes from Methyloceanibacter sp., assembly GCA_016649675.1. GTDB lineage: Bacteria > Pseudomonadota > Alphaproteobacteria > Rhizobiales > Methyloligellaceae > Methyloceanibacter. The sequence continues at coordinate 5,639 of JAENXG010000103.1, read as the reverse complement.
GGTCGGCGGATAGCGCACCGAGAATGAGGACGAGAAAGCCGCCGAGCCTGATGTGAAAGAGAAAGAGCGGCCAGTCCGCCTTGCCGCGATCCCAGGCGAGCCGTGGCCCCCAAGACCTGGCTGCCAAGGGACGAGTATGCGTTCGGGCGTGACGGTGGCGCTACCCGCGATCCTCACAAGCTCCGGCCTCGCAGCGGGCCTCGGCCTTCTCAGTAAATACAGCTTCGCCGGCTCTCTCTTCGTTGTCCTCGCGAGCGCCCTGTTCCTCACGAGCCTCGCCGCCGGCGCATGTTCCCGGAGGCGCGAATTGTGAGCCTGGGGCGCGCGGGTCCACGCCCTGCCCGATGGCTTTCGCGTCACGGAAAAAGCTCCAAATTGCGGTCGTTTGGCGCGCTATTCCAAGGTCCTAGGGAATGAGCAGAGTCGATCCGGTGGTAAGCCGCGCTTCGAGATCGTGATGGGCCTTGGCGGCCTCGGCCAGAGGATAGTTCTGGTTTACGGCGATCTTCACCTTGCCCTTGGCGATGACGTCGAACAAATCGTTCGCCGTGGCGACCAGGTCCTTGCGCGTCTCGGTATAGGTGCCGAGCGATGGGCGCGTAGCGAAGAGCGAACCTTTTTGCGACAGGAGCGTGATCTTGAACGGAGGCACGGGCCCCGACGACTGGCCGAAGCTGACCCACATGCCGAGCGGTTTCAGGCAATCCAGGGACGCCGGGAAGGTGTCCTTGCCGATCGAGTCGTAGACGACGTCGACGCCGCTGCCCTTGGTGTACTCCTTGACCTTGGCGACGAGGTCCTCCTCGCGCGTGTTGATGACGTGGCTGCAGCCATGCGCCCGCGCGATGAGCGCCTTGCCGGCTGAGCCGACGGTGCCGATCACGGTCGCACCGAGCGATGCCGCCCATTGGCAGGCGATGAGGCCGACGCCGCCAGCCGCGGCGTGGAAGAGGAGCGTCGTCTCCCGCCCCACTTTATAAGTCCGGCGCAAGAGATATTGCGCGGTCATGCCCTTCAGCATGACGGCAGCCGCCGTCTCGTCGCTGACGCCCGCGGGAATCTTGACCACGCGGTCGGCGGCGATCAGGCGCTCCTCGGCATAGGCGCCGATGGGGCCGGCATAGGCGACATGCCTTCCCACTTTGAGATCCCGCACGCCTTCGCCGAGCGCGGTGACGACGCCCGCCCCTTCCATGCCAGGCACAAAGGGGAGCGAGGGTTGCGGGTAGAGCCCGGTTCGCACATAGACGTCGATAAAGTTGAGGCCGATTGCCGTCTGCCTGATCTTCACCTCGCCCGGACCGGGCTCGCCAACCTCGACCGTCTCCCATTTGAGAACGTCGGGCCCGCCATGTTCATGGACACGGATCGCCTGGGTCATGCGATCCCGAGCTTGGCCTTGAGCAGGTCGTTCACCGCTTGCGGGCTCGCCTTGCCGCCTGTGGCCTTCATCACCTGGCCGACGAACCAGCCGACCAGAGTGGGCTTGGCGCGCGCCTGCTCGGCCTTCTCCGGATTGGCGGCAAGCACCTGATCGACCGCCGTCTCGATGGCGCCCATATCGGTGACCTGAGTCAGCCCGCGGGCTTGGACGATGGCCGCAGGATCGCCCCCCTCGCTCCAAACGATGTCGAACAAATCCTTGGCGATCTTGCCCGAGATGGTGCCCTCCTTGATCAGATCGAGAATACCGCCGAGCTGGTCCGCGGACACCGGACTGTCGACGATGTTGCGGCCTTCTTTGTTGAGGCGGCCGAACAACTCGTTGATCACCCAATTCGCTGCCTGCTTGGCGTCTCGTCTCTTCGCCACCGCCTCGAAATAATCGGCAGACTCCTTCTCGGCGATGAGCACGTCGGCATCATAAGGGCTGAGCCCATAGTCGGCGATGAAGCGCGCGCGCTTCTCGTCGGGAAGCTCCGGAAGATCGGCCTTGAGCGACTCGACATATTCCTTTGTCAGCTCGAGCGGCAAAAGATCGGGGTCCGGGAAATAACGGTAGTCATGCGCCTCTTCCTTAGACCGCATCGAGCGCGTCTCGCCCAGCTTGGCATCGAACAGCCGCGTCTCCTGATGGATGGTCCCCCCCTCCTCCAGGATTTCGATCTGGCGGCGCGCCTCGTGCTCGATGGCCTGGCCGATGAACCGGATCGAGTTGACGTTCTTAATCTCGCATCTTATGCCGAGCGCAGCACCCGGCTTTCGCACCGAGACATTGATATCGGCGCGCAGCGACCCCTCCTCCATATTGCCGTCGCAGGTGCCGAGATAGCGCATGATGGTTCGGAGCTTGCCGATATAGGCGCGTGTCTGCTCTGACGAGCGCAGGTCCGGCTTCGACACGATCTCCATTAGCGCCACGCCCGAGCGGTTGAGATCGACATAGGAATAAAGCGGGTGCTGGTCGTGCAGGCTCTTGCCCGCGTCCTGCTCGAGATGCAGCCGCTCGATGCCGACGGTGAACCGCTCCCCGCTCAGGAGATCGACGATGACCTCCCCTTCGCCCACGATCGGGCTCTTATATTGGCTGATCTGATAGCCCTGGGGCAGGTCGGGATAGAAGTAGTTCTTGCGGTCGAACACCGAGTTGAGATTGATCTTCGCCTTCAGCCCGAGCCCGGTGCGGATGGCTTGGGCGATGCATCTCTCGTTGATGACGGGCAGCATGCCGGGCATGGCGGCATCGACCAGGCTCACATGGGAGTTCGGCTCACCGCCGAATTCCGTCGAGGCGCCGGAGAACAGCTTGGCGTTGGAGGTGACTTGCGCATGCACCTCCACGCCGATCACCACTTCCCAGGGGCCGGTCTCGCCTTCGATGAGATTGTCTTTTTCGGTCTTAGCGTCCATTGCGGCCGCTACTCCTTGTCTTCCATCTGCTGGCGGAGCTTTTCCTCCTCATATTGGACGAACCAGCCGATCATCTGCCGCCACAACGCCTCGGCGAGCTCGGGCGGCAGATCCCGCTCACTGGCGCGCGCGCGCACCTTGTCGATCACTTGCTGGATGCGCCAGGGGACGCGCGCTTCCGCCGGCGATTGCTTGAGCTGCCAGGCGCGGTCGACATATGCAAAGCGCTCGCCGATGAGGTCGACCAGGGCCACATCGATGCGGTCGATCTCCGCCCTCACGTCCTCCATGCTGGCACAGTCCTTGGCTTCTCGTGGCGCCATGGCGTTATCGTCCTCTAGGCGGAAGAGCCGGACACGACGGCGTCGGCCTCGATCTCGACGAGCCAGTCCGGACTGATGAAGCCCGAGACTTCGAGCATGCTGCTTGCCGGGCGGATGTCGCCGAAAAACTCGCCATGGACGCGGCCGACCGCCTCCCAATGCGCGATGTCGACGAGATAGGTCCGGGTGCGGATTACGTCCTTGAGGCCGGCGCCTGAGTCCGCCAATGCCTTGGCGATGATCTCGAGGATGGCGCGGGTCTGCGCCGCCGGATCGCCGATGGCGACCGGCTTGCCGCCTGAGCCAGCCGTGGTGCCGCCCACGGCCACGATATTGCCCACGCGCACCGCGCGGGAAAAGCCGATGATCGGCTCATAGGGGCTGCCCGAGGACACCAACAGGCGTTTCGTCGCGACATCGTTCATGCGGCTTTGCTCCACCAATCTTGCGGCTTCAACAGCGGCCCCGCCGCCTCTTCGATCACGCGGCCCGTCCGGAACAGCGTCTCCTCGTCGAATGGCCTGCCGATGAGCTGGAGCCCGAGCGGCGTACCCTCCGACGACAGCCCGGCGGGCACGCTCAGACCTGGCAGCCCTGCCATGTTCACCGTCACCGTGAAAATATCGTTCAGATACATCTCGACCGGATCGCCGGACTTCTCGCCAATCGCGAAGGCCGGTCCCGGCGTGGTCGGTGTCAGGATCGCATCGACCTCCTCGAATGCCGTGTCGAAATCGCGCTTGATCAGGCTGCGCACCTTCTGCGCCTTCAGATAATAGGCGTCGTAATAGCCAGCCGACAGCACATAGGTCCCAATCAGGATCCGGCGCTTCACCTCGGCGCCGAAGCCCGTAGCCCTCGTGTTCTCATACATGGAGATCACGTCTGAGCCAGGCTCGCGCAAGCCATAGCGCACGCCGTCATAGCGCGCGAGGTTCGATGAGGCCTCGGCCGGGGCAACAATATAATAAGAGGGGAGCGCATATTTGGTGTGCGGCAGGCTCACGTCCTTGATCTTGGCGCCGGACGCCTTGAGCCATTCCACCCCCTGCTGCCACAGAGCTTCGATCTCCGGCGCCATGCCGGGCACGCGATATTCCTTGGGGATGCCGATGGTGAGACCTTTCACGCCCCGCTCAACGGCCGCCTCGAAGTCAGGCACCGGGACATCGACGCTGGTCGTGTCCTTGGGATCGTGGCTCGCCATGACCTTCAAGAGGATGGCGGCGTCCTGGACGGTGCGGGCGATCGGCCCCGCCTGGTCGAGCGAGGAGGCGAACGCCACGATGCCCCAGCGCGAGCAGCGCCCGTAGGTCGGCTTGATGCCAACGGTGCCGGTCACGGCGGCCGGCTGGCGAATCGAGCCGCCGGTGTCGGTGGCCGTCGCCCCCATGCAGAGCCTTGCCGCCACCGCCGCCGATGATCCGCCCGACGACCCGCCGGGCACGAGCTTGGCGTTCGAGCCTTTGCGCTGCCAGGGATTGACCACCGGGCCGTAAAAGCTCGTCTCGTTGGATGAGCCCATGGCGAACTCGTCATTGTTGAGCTTGCCGAGCATCACCGCGCCCGCCGCCCAGAGATTGGCCGTGACCGTCGATTCATAGGTGGGCGTGAAGCCGTGCAGAATGTGCGAGCAAGCGGTGGTGCGATACCCCTTCGTGCAGAAGAGGTCCTTGATGCCGAGCGGAATGCCTTCGAGCGGACCGCCCCCGCCCGCCTTGAGGCGCGTATCGCTCGCCTTCGCCATTTGAAGCGCCCGCTCAGGCGTCGGTAGCACGAAGGCGTTGAGCGCCTCGTTCGCAGCCCCGATCGCCTCGAGATGGGCCTGCGTCAGCTCGCTGGCCGAGAAGGATTTGGTACGCAGGCCTTGGCGCGCGTCGGCGATAGTGAGGTCGGTGAGCTTGGTCAAGGGTCTACGGCTTTACGTGGTCACAGCGGACATAGGCATCTGAGTCGTCGTTGGCAGTCTGCTCGTCCGTGGCGGCGCCCTTGTCGGTTCCCGCTTTCTCGTCGTGGTCGGCCTCTGACGGGTCGAGATCATCGGAATTCGCCGATGAATCATCCGCCGCCCCTTCATAGGTTTCCTGTTGCGTGGTCAGCCGCGTGACACTGAGCTCACCACCCGCCTTCTCAGCGATGGCGAACAGATCGGGATAGTTGTAGCCCTGCTCCTCGCAGAAGGCGGTCGCGACCCAGCTCGTCGCGTTATGCGCGCTCACGTTGACGAAGTCGCAACGCTGCGCGGAACCGATAACCCCGGCCTTGCTCAGCACGGTGAAATCCAGCGCTTCGCCGAGCTCGGCCGCGGTCTTGGTCGCGAGCTTGCTGCAGCCCTCCTTGGAGGAAGCGAACGTCCCCTCCGGCAGCCCTTGCGCCGCGGCGAGGCCGGTGCCGATCAGCCATGCCCCAAGCACGAGGAGAGCGGTTCTTTTCATGACGCCCCTCCTATTCGACGATCTTCGGCAC
>JAENXG010000137.1 GCA_016649675.1 Methyloceanibacter sp. | reverse complement strand
GTCTGGCTCAACGCATAGGCCCGTCGGCCGTTCAATTGGGATAGTATAGCCGGCTCGTCAACCCACCGGACGCGGTACTTCTTGCCCCCGCGCCCCTCTCATCCTCGCACCCGGCTGCATATATAATGGGTGATTTCCCGCTGCAAGGCGAGCCTGACACGACAACATGACATTACCCGACGACATTTACAGCCAGCGCATCCTCGAGCTTGCCGCCGCCATCCCGCGGACGGCGAGGCTTGCTGTGCCGCAAGCCACGGCCACGGCTCATTCGAAGCTGTGCGGCAGCACCGTGACGGTCGACCTCGCCATGGAGGGCGACGTGGTCAGCGACTATGGCCAGAGCGTGAAGGCTTGTCTCCTCGGGCAGTCGGCGGCTTCGGTGATGGGCCGCGAAATCATCGGCGCAAATGCTGAAGAGTTGCGGGCGGTCGGCGCGGCGATGCGCAAGATGTTGAAAGAGGGTGGGCCACCGCCGCAAGGCAAGTGGGGCGACCTCGCCATGCTCGAGCCCGTGCGGAGCTATAAAGCCCGCCATGCCTCGACGCTCCTCGTGTTCGATGCGGTGGAGAACGCCATTGCCCAAATCGAGGCCAAGCGCGCGGCTGAGGCGAGCTCAGGGCAACGCTCGGAAGAGCATGTCTAGAGCTCTGCGCCCGAGTGTAGAGGGGAGCGTGCCGCTCGGCGCGCGGATCGCCAAGGGGCTGATGCTCGCGCCGATCGTGGCCTATCGCTGGACGCTGTCGCCGCTTCTCGGTGTGAATTGCCGGCATCTGCCCTCGTGCTCAGACTATGCGCGCGAGGCCATCGACATGAACGGGGCGTGGAAGGGCGGCTGGCTCGCGCTCTCGCGCCTTCTTCGCTGTCATCCTTGGGGCAGTCACGGCTTCGACCCGGTACCGGACCTCAGAGACGAGCACCACGCTCTCGCACCCTGGCACTACGGGCGGTGGCGTGGCCCGCGAAACCTACGTGACGTGGAAGTCGAAACTCGGTAAAAGCCACCCGCATCTGAGATCGATCCAACTCTTACCTGCGCTGGTACGCAGGAGTGAGAGGAGCAAGACATGATTTCCCTGACATTTCCCGATGGTTCCGCCCGCGACGTCAAACCAGGAGTCACAGGGCGCGAGGTGGCGGAGTCGATTGCCAAGTCGCTCGCCAAGAAGGCGGTCGCTGTTGCTCTCGACGGCAATCTGCACGACCTCGCCGAGCCCATCACGGCCGCCGCCAGAATCCGCATCCTCACCCGCGACGATCCCGAGGCGCTGGCGCTCATTCGCCACGACGCCGCCCATGTGATGGCTGAGGCCGTGCAGGAGCTTTACCCCGGTACGCAAGTCACCATCGGGCCCGTGATCGAGAACGGCTTCTATTACGACTTCGCGCGCGCCGAGCCTTTCACCCCCGACGACCTTCCCGTCATCGAGGCCAAGATGGCGGAGATCATCGCGCGGGACTCGCCCTTCACCTGCGAGGTCGTCGACCGCGCCAAGGCGAAGGCGCTGTTCGCCAACAAGGGCGAGACCTTCAAGCTCGAGCTGATCGACGCCATTCCGGAAGGGCAGGAGATCAAGATCTACTCCCAACGCGAGTGGCTCGATCTCTGCCGCGGACCGCATATGACGTCGACGGGGAAGGTGGGCAAGGGCTTCAAGCTCTTGAAGATCGCCGGCGCCTATTGGCGCGGGGATTCGACCAAGCCCATGCTCCAGCGCATCTACGGCACGGCTTTCGCGAGTGAGGACGACCTCAAGGCCTATCTCCACCAGCTCGAGGAAGCCGAGAAGCGCGACCATCGGCGCTTGGGGCGCGAGATGGACCTGTTCCATTTCCAGGAGGAGGCGCCGGGCGCCGTGTTCTGGCACGCGCATGGCTGGGCGCTCTTCACCGCGCTGATCGGCTATATGCGCCGCCGCCAGCAAGCCTGGGGCTATTTCGAGGTCAACTCTCCCGACATGATGGATAAGGCGTTGTGGGTGCAATCCGGCCATTGGGAGAAGTTCGGCGACCATATGTATGTCACTGAGACGCCGGACGAGCGCGTCTATGCCTGCAAGCCCATGAACTGTCCGGGCCATGTGCAGATCTTCAAGCACGGGCTGAAGAGCTATCGCGACCTTCCTTTGCGCATTGCCGAGTTCGGCAAGGTGCATCGCTACGAGCCGTCCGGCGCGCTGCACGGGCTGTTGCGCGTGCGGCACTTCACGCAGGACGACGCGCATATCTTCTGCACCGAGGACCAGATCACCGAAGAGTGCGTGAAGCTCAACGAGCAGTTGCTCTCGATCTACCGGGATTTCGGCTTTGAGGATGTCCGGATCAAATTCTCGGACCGGCCCGCCAAACGGGTCGGGGCGGATGAGGTATGGGACAAGGCTGAGGCCGCGCTGAAGCGCGCGGTCGAGGCGGCCGGCCTCACCTATGAGCTGAACCCGGGCGAGGGAGCCTTTTACGGGCCGAAACTCGAATATGTGTTGCGTGACGCCATCGGGCGGGACTGGCAATGCGGCACGATCCAGGTCGATCTCAATCTGCCGGGGCGGCTCGGGGCCTTTTATATCGCGCCCGACGGCGAGAAGACCGTGCCGGTGATGATCCACCGCGCCATGTTCGGCTCGCTCGAGCGTTTCACCGGAATCCTCATCGAGCATTATGCCGGGCATCTGCCGCTGTGGTTGGCGCCGGTGCAGGCGGTCGTCGCCACCATCGTGTCCGATGCCGATGTCTATGCCGAGGAGGTGCTCGCGGCGCTGCAGGCGGCCGGCTTAAGGGCCGAGGCCGATCTTCGCAACGAGAAGATCAACTACAAGGTGCGCGAGCACTCCCTCGCCAAGGTGCCGGTGCTGCTCGTCGTCGGCAAGCGCGAGGCGGAGGAGAAGACCGTGTCGGTGCGGCGGCTCGGGTCTCAAGCCCAGCAGGTCATGACGCTGGATGCGGCTGTCCGCATGCTGATGGACGAGGCTGTCCCGCCAGATTTGCGTCAGGCTGCCGAGACCAAGGCGGCCTAGCCCGAAGGTACAATCTACCGCGCCGAGGGGCGGAACAGCGCGCCAGGATTGATCAAGGGCGCGTTGGGGTCGGCTGGGGTCGTTGCCGAGAAGCCATCGAAGGCCGCGCCGGTGTCAGCGGACGGCGCTCCGTCACCCGCAACGGTGCCGCCGGATGATGGCGGCGGAGGCGCGGGCGGATCGGTGAGCGCCTTGAGCGCCTCGGCCGAGCTGGGGCCGTCGTCGACGACGACCTCGATCTGTTTCGGCTCTCCCGACTCGATGCTGAACTTGCGCGTATAGCTCAGGCCGCCATGGTCGGCGACCACGGCGTAGCTGCCGGCGGCGAGGATGTGGGTCGGGAGCGCTCCGGCATTCTCCTTCACCACGTCGCCGGCAGAGGTGAGGATGGTCCACTTGGTATCGGCGAGGGCCTCGCCTCCCAGCGTCTGGACGAGCTTGAAGGTCGTCTTGGCGCCGGTCTGCTTGACGGTCGCCTCGGTGATCTTGCCGGGCTCCACCGTCACGTCGGCTTTGACCGTCGCGTTTGCGTCACCGTAGAGGCTGGCGATGTGATAGGCGCCGGCATTCAGCCTGATGATCACGCCGGGCTTGGCTTTGCCGAGGATGGTGTGGCGATTGCCGAACTGATCCTCCTCGTCGGACTGGATGTCGAATCTGACGCTTCCCTCCGGCAGCGGCTCGCCATTGGCGAGCACGGCGGCAAGCTTCAGGCCGCCGGTGTTGAGGACGAAGGTCTCCTCAACCGAGCGGCCGCTCTCCACTTTGATCTTCTTGGTGAGGTTGGAGAGGCCGTAGGCGGCGTTGACGAGGTAGTCCCCGGGAAGGAGCGCTGCCGTGGGCATCGCCTCGTGGTGGGTGCTGAGGAGCTTGCGGCTGCCGTCGGGGGAGGCCTTGTCGGCGTAGACGCGCCAAGTCAGCCCCGACTGCAATTTGGGTCCGGCCTCGGTGACCAGGGCCTTGAACGTGACGGGCACGGGAAGCTGAATCTGTGGCGCGACCGCGACCTTCGCCGCGGGGGCGGGTGGGGCAAGCGTCACGCTCTCTCCTGGAGCTATCGCGGCAGCAGGAGTGGGTCGGGCGAGCGTGACGGTCTGACTTGGGGTCGGTGCCGCGCCCGGGGGAGGGCTGGCGGACTTGAGCACGGCCGTCTCGCCGGCTTGTTGCTCGGCCGAAGGTCCCGACTTCTGCATCGCCGATTGATGGTGCTCAAGGGCGGCGCCGCTCGCGGGCGGGTTCGCTTGCAAGGCTTGAGGGTTGGGCGCAGGTTCCGCCACGCCGGGCATGACGGCGGCGCCACCGGGTGGGGCAGCTTGAGAGGCAGGCGCCGCAGCTTGATGGGCAAGCGCTGCAGCTTCAGGGGCAGGTGCCGCCGGAGTTGCGATGGCGTCGAGGACCGTGGCGAGCCCCTGCTTGAGCTCGCTCGCATTGGCCGCGGCGACGAAGGTCCCGCCGGTCGTGCCGGCGATGCAGCTCAAGGGCTTCAGACCGTCTGCCTTGGCGTCGAAGCCGATCACGTGGATGCGCAAGGCTTGCGATTTCTGCTTGAGCGCGGTTGCCGTGGCGCAGAGGTCAGCGTCGCAGGTATCGCCGCCGTCGGCGATGAGGACGATGTCGAGCTTGGTGCCCTTGGCCTGCGCGGACTTGGCGGCGTCGCTTAAAGCTGCCGCGATTGGCGCTTGGCCTTTCGGTTTGATCTTGCCGAGGAGCTTGGCTTGCGTCTCTGACGTGAGCTCACCGGGCTTCGCCAGGATCTCGCTATCGGCGCAGTTCGATGCCTTGCGATGGCCGAAGGCCACGAGCCCAAACGATAGTCGATCTCCGTAAGCGCCCACGGCTTGCCCAAGCGCCGCGCGCGCGGCGTCGATCTTGCTTGCGCTTCCGATCTTGGCGCCCATGCTGCTCGAGCCATCGAGCACGATGATGGTGGCAGGGAGACTAGGCTCGGCCGCGGGCAAGGCCACGTCTTTGGCTGCGGCGGTCCCCGCTCCAATAAGAGCAGCGGCCAAGAGCATAAGCTTTGGCCCCGCGCAGCGTTTCCCCCGCATAGCGTTCGCTCCGATCAGCCAGCCGCCAGTTGTTATACTCGGTTCCGCGGTGGGCAACGGATCGAAATTCGGTCGCGAATGAGGCCGATTTGGGGTGCCTCGGGCGGCCGGACTCCGCCATTGTCCGGCGCCTGCTTTCGCGATAGGGAACGCGACCTTAGCCAAATACCATCAGCCCATGTCTAACCCCACCATCGACCTCCTCCTCACCCGCCGCTCTGTCTCGGCCAATAGCCTCGGCGAACCTGGCCCAAATGGTGCCGAGCTCGAGCTGATCCTGAGGGCTGCCTCGCGCGTCCCGGACCATAAGAAGCTCGTGCCCTGGCGCTTCCTTTTGTTTCAGGGCGAGGCGAGGGTGAGCTTCGGCAAGGTGCTGGCGGAAGTATGCCGCGCCGAGGAGAGCGACCCAGGCCAGTTCCGGCTCGAGAACGAGGCGAACCGGTTCATGCGGGCGCCCATCGTCATCGCCGTGATCTCGCGCGTGGTGAAGAACCCGGCGGCGCCGGAATGGGAGCAGATCCTCTCGGCGGGTGCTGCCTGCCAGAACCTCCTCATCGCCGCCACGGCGCTCGGGTTTGGGGTCCAGTGGATCACCGAATGGTGCGCCTACAGCAAAGGCGTCCGCCAAGTCCTTTCGCTTGCCGACAACGAGCGGATCGCCGGTTTCGTCTATATTGGCACGGCTAAGGAGAAGCCTGAGGAGCGTGAGCGGCCGGCCCTTGCCGATATCGTCGCGACCTGGAGCCAATAGGCGTTAGCGCCGCGAAGAAGCGGGGTGGGGAGAGTTCTTATGTTCTACGATGCCGTCGCCAACACCCACGGCCTTGCGCTTGACCCGTTCAAGGCGCTGATCGCGCCAAGGCCCATCGGCTGGATCTCGACGCTCGGCACGAACGGCGTGGTCAATCTCGCGCCCTACAGCTTCTTCAACGCGGTGTCGGAAGATCCGTATTTCGTGATGTTCGCCTCCGGCGGCCGCAAGGACAGCCAGCGCAACGCCGAGGAGACCGGAGAGTTCGTCTGCTCGCTTGCCACCTACGCGTTGCGCGAGGCGATGAGCAGGACATCGGCCCCCGTCGGACCGGAGGTCGACGAGATGCGGCTGGCGGGGCTCACGCCTGCGCCCTCGCGCCTTGTGGCGCCGCCGCGCGTGAAGGAATCGCCGGTCGCCTTCGAATGCCGCTATTGGCGGACCATCGAGCTCCCGGGCAAGAACGGCGCCCCCGGCACCCACGCGATCGTGCTCGGCCAGGTGGTGGGCGTGCACATCGCCGACGAGGTGATCGTCGACGGCAGGGTCGACGTGACCAAGCTCAAGCCCATCGCCCGGCTCGGCTATCGTGATTATGCGGTGATCGACGAGGTCTTCTCGCTCTGATCTGGTGCGAGGCGCCCGCGGCGCTTCTCAATAGCCGAACTGCTCAGCCAGGATGCGCTCGGCAAGGGTATGGCCCGGATCGAACATCATGAAGATGTCGATGCC
>JAENXG010000473.1 GCA_016649675.1 Methyloceanibacter sp. | reverse complement strand
TACATGCCGGCGCCGAGCAGAGCGAGATCGATTGCGCCGAGCGCGCTCTCGATCTTGGCGACAGCTTCCTTCAACTCGTCCGGCTTCAGCACGTCGGCAGGAAACGCCTTGATGCGTTCATTGCTGGCGGCGAGCGTATCGAGCTTATCGCTGGGCGCGCCGTTGCCGCCACGGTCACGCCGGCGCCAGCGAGCCGCCGCGCGATCTCGCCGCAGATCGCGCCGGATGCGCCTGTGATCCACGCCAGTTTCCAAGGAAAGGTTGGCTCAGCCACGCCGCACCTCTAATCGACGAAGGGATCGTGCACGAGGATGGTGTCCTCGCGCTTCGGGCTGGTCGAGAGCAGCGCCACCGGCGCGCCGATCAGCTCCTCCAGCCGCCGCACATATTTGATGCATTGCGCGGGAAGCTCGGCCCAGGAGCGCGCGCCGCGGGTCGATTGCGTCCAGCCTTCCATGGTCTCGTAGACCGGCTCGACCCTGGCTTGCGCCCCTTGCGCCGCCGGCAGATGGTCGAGGCTGCGTCCGTCGAGCGTGTAGCCCACGCAGATCTTGAGCTCGGGCAGCTGGTCGAGCACGTCGAGCTTGGTGAGAGCGATGCCGTTGATGCCGCCCACTTTGCGGGTCTGGCGCACGAGGCAGGCGTCGAACCAGCCACAGCGGCGCGGCCGCCCGGTCACCGTGCCGAACTCCACCCCGCGCTCGCCGAGAAGCCGCCCTGTCTCGTCCTTGAGCTCGGTGGGGAAAGGCCCCTCCCCCACCCGCGTGGTGTAGGCCTTGGTGATGCCGAGCACATAGTTGATGGCGCCCGGACCGACACCCGATCCCGTCGCCGCCTGTGCCGCCACCGTGTTCGACGAGGTGACGAAGGGATAGGTGCCGTGGTCGATGTCGAGCAGCGCCCCTTGCGCGCCTTCGAACAGGATGCGCTTGCCTTGGCGGCGTTTGGCATCGAGCAGCGCCCACACCGTGTCCACGTAAGGGAGGATCGTCGGCGCGATCTCAGTCAGCTGATGGCAGAGATCGTCGGCGAAAATCTCTGGCTCGCCCAAGCCCCGGCGCAGCGGATTGTGATGGGCGAGGATGCGCTCGATCTTGGGCTTGAGGCTTCCCAGGTCCTGCAGGTCCATCACCCTGATGGCGCGCCGGCCGACTTTGTCCTCGTAGGCCGGACCGATGCCGCGCTTGGTCGTGCCGATCCGCCCCTCGCCGGCAGAAGCCTCGCGCAGCGAATCGAGCTCGCGGTGAAGCGGCAGAATGAGCGTCGCGTTCTCGGCGATACGTAAGTTGTCGCGGGAGATGCTCACGCCGAGCGTCTCGATCTTGGCGATCTCCTCGGCCAAGGCCCAGGGGTCGACGACGACGCCGTTGCCGATCACCGAGAGCTTGCCCTTGCGCACCACGCCGGAAGGAAGCAGCGAGAGCTTATAGGTGGTGCCGTCGACCACGAGCGTATGGCCGGCATTATGGCCGCCCTGGAAACGCACCACGATGTCGGCGCGCTCAGACAGCCAATCGACGATCTTGCCCTTGCCTTCGTCACCCCATTGGGAGCCGACGACCACGACATTGGCCACTTGGAAAGTCCTCTAAGCCCTGGAGAAAGACGCACAAACGGCCCCGCGCGTGGCGGGGCCGTGTTGGCTTATAGCGCGAGGCTTCGGCAGATGCGAGCCTTGCTGCGCGGGCACTATCTCATAGGATGGGTGGGCGGATGCTGGCTCAGTCTGGTTTGGGTCGCGCTACGCGGGGGTTGTTTCTCTCCTCGCGCGCCATGTTTAGAAGCTCGTCAGAGCGTTTGCCCTCGGTATCGATTCCGAGACGCTTTAGCTCACTCTTAGCATCAGCCACAAGCTGAGCGATTTTTGGCAGGGCGGTTGGGTCCATGATGCCAATATGCGCCCACCACCGTCTCGTTTCCAGCGGCGTTCGTGCCTTATTCAAACTGGCCCACCACCGGTGGGCGCATCGCAACCCAAGATGTCCCTCGCGGGGGTTGGGACATTTCGGGGTGCGACATCCTGCGCCAGGGTGCGACATCCGGCGCGGGAAATGCGGGAACAGCCGGGG
>JAENXG010000345.1 GCA_016649675.1 Methyloceanibacter sp. | reverse complement strand
GCTCAAAGGACGTCTCGGTAGCGCATCGCATGAGTCAGCCGGTAGTAGAGAGCGAGAGTTGGATTGACCTGGCTCAAGGACGTGCTGTGCAGTGGGCGTAGCTGACGCCTGCCAAGGTTTAAGCCGATTTATCACAAAGGCCGCGTGGTGCTATCGCAGCCTAGGTGAGGTGAGATTGCCAATATCACCGAATGCGGCATGCCGGCCGCCGCGTCGTAGTGCAAGGACTTTTCGGATTTCGGCAATGGCGCATCCGAGGGTCCGATCCTCACGCCATAGGGCCAGTCGCGGTCCGGTCACGTCGGTGATCGGATGAGCTACTGATCTTTTCGTAATCCAGAAACGCGATCGGATACTGGACTCCCGATAGAAAGTTCTCGATCGCCGCTAGCCCTAGGTTCGAGCTTCCATCGGCACGTAGGCGCGCTCGGTGGCGCCAGTATAGAGCTGGCGCGGCCTGCCGATGCGCTGCGAGGGATCGTCGATCATCTCTTTCCACTGCGCAATCCAGCCCACCGTGCGGGCGATGGCGTACACCACGGTGAACATGTCCGTCGGGAAGCCGAGCGCCTTCAGCGTGATCCCCGAATAGAAGTCGAAATTGGGACAGAGCTTATTCTCGATGAAGTAGTCATCGGAGAGCGCGATGCGTTCGAGCTCAAGCGCAACCTTGAGGATCGGATCCTCGCGGTGGTGACGGCCCACAGTTTCGAGCACCTCGTGGCAGGCCTTCTCCATGATCTTCGCTCTTGGGTCGTAGTTCTTGTAAACGCGATAGCCGAAACCAATGAATCGGAACGGATCGTTCTTGTCCTTGGCGCGCTTGATGTATTCCGGGATGCGGTCGACTGAGCCGATCTCCTTCAACATCATCAGCACCGCCTCGTTGGCACCGCCGTGCACAGGTCCCCACAGAGAGGCGATTCCGGCTGAGATGCAGGCGTATGGGTTGGCCCCCGACGACCCGGCAAGGCGTACAGTGGAGGTGGAAGCGCTCTGCTCGTGGTCAGCATGAAGAATAAAGATTCGCCTCATGGCGCTGGCGAGGGCGGTGTCGACCTCGTATCCCTGGCCCGGCACTGCAAAGCACATATGCAGGAAATTCGCCGAGTATTTCAGCTCGTTCCTTGGATAGATGAACGGCTGGCCAATCGAATATTTGTAGGCCATAGCGGCAATGGTCGGCATTTTCGCGATCATGCGGATACTCGCCATCTCACGCTGTGCCGGATCTTTGATATCGAGCGAGTCGTGATAGAACGCCGAGAGTGCCCCGACCACGCCGACCATTACCGCCATGGGATGCGCGTCGCGGCGGAACCCGGAGTAGAACCGGGTCATCTGCTCATGCACCATGGTGTGCTTGACGATGCAGTTCTCGAACACCTCGTACTGCTGGGCCGTGGGCAACTCGCCGTGGAGCAAGAGGTAACACGTTTCAAGAAAGGTGCTGTGCTCGGCGAGTTGTTCGATCGGATAACCGCGATAGAGTACTATCCCCTTGTCGAAGTCGATGAACGTGATCTTCGACTCGCAGCTTGCCGTGAATGTGAAGCCCGGGTCATAGGCGAAGCAGCCTGTCTCCTGATAAAGGGTACTGATGTCGACCACGTCGGGTCCCAACGTGCCCTTGCGCACCGGCAAGTTGTACCTTGTGCCGCCGATCAAGACGGCTGCCTCCGCAGTGCCCTTCTCGGCAGCGCCTTTCCTGCGGAGATTCTCTGCAGCGGTCATCTATTAGGCTCCTCTGTCCATCTCTTAGCAGGCCGACTAGGCGAGGCCCAGACCACGAACAGGATTACGTCGAGCGACTGCGCGAGCAGGGCTCACTATCGCCGATCTAGCAGGTGCCACAGCTGAAGAGCAAGCACCCGCAGCGACTTCACGGAAACGATCGGGGCGAATTCATCCCGTCGCCCTATTTCATCGTCCCCATATGAAACCCGCGGACACTGCGCCTTGACCGCACACCTCTATAGATCGACTGCTTTTTTGATTTCCATGTCGAATGTACCATCGTTGCGTTGTCCTTTCGCGTCGTCGCCTCCTCCCGGCGGGCCGAGCAGGAGCGCGAACCGGACAGGACGTCCGAGCCCTCTAATGTCCGAGAAGTGCCATTTGCAGAAGTGACATTGCGCAGCTGAGTGATGCCATCCTGCCTTCGTGCTGGAGATATCCGACTAGCATCTTGGGCATAGCTACTAAGGCAGATCGAGTTCAGGCATCTTGATTCTGCTCAAAGTCGAGCGTTCCACCATGAGTTAGAAAGATTCAATTGCCGCACAGAGCGGTTGGTTCGCCCAATATCGCGAATAGTTGGCCCGATTGAACGGCCCTGCCGATACCCGAGTTTGCGCGCTGCACGACTGTCGCATTGACTCTGAAATTCCGGTTTGGAATCGAATCAAACTTCAGCGACGGGAAAGGCGTCGTGACAGGCATAAAGACCGCGCAAAAGCCGCATGCCCCTTCAGCCAAAGGTTCTGGCGCAGCCGAAATCGCCGTCAAGGATCTGAATGGGAAGATTGAGCAGCACGGGTCTGTCGTTTCGTTTTGGCCTCAGCATGCGAATCCCTCCATCTATATAATTTATACAGATAGAGGCTCTCAGCTGACGCAAGCGCGAGACTGTTTTATCGCTCCCTTAAGCTCACGCTCCCAAGTCGGGGGAGCCATGAACTCAGGGAACTCAAGTCGTCGCGTATCTAGACCGTCTTCTTGGCTAAAGCTGACTCGACGGGCTTATAGGCGTTCTTGGCCAAGCCGACATACATCTCGCCGAGTTTCGACATCTCGGTCATGTAGGTGTCATAGGCCTTCTTGATGTACTGAGATTGGATCTCGATAGCCTGCTCAAGCGACTTTGCGCCCATCAACTGCTCGAAGGCACGCATGCTGTCCTCGACCGCCTTCTTC
>JAENXG010000512.1 GCA_016649675.1 Methyloceanibacter sp. | reverse complement strand
TCGAAGGATGTCGCCAACCTTGGGCCCTTTGAGGTCGCCAAGCGCCATGATGTCGGGTCCGCGCACGGGAAACTCGGGCACCTGCCAGCGGTCGGCAAGAGTGAGCGCTTGGCGCCAGCGCGCATCCTCAGGCGAAGCGCCGGCGTCGGTCCAGGCCATCAGCACATGCGCCTCAAAGGTGCACTGACCGAGCCGATAGAGCGCCCGCTTGGCCGCGCCTTCGTCCGGCAGCTCGAGCCGTGCATGGTCCGCCGCGCCGAGCTCGAGCATCGCCTGCGCGGCATTGGAGAGGCGCAAGCGCTCGGCAAGACGCGAGACGTCCTCCAGCACGAAGACGGCAAGGGCAGCGAGCCGCAGCGCCGCATCGGGAGTCACGCCGAGTGCGGTTTCGATCACGACCAGCCGCGCGAAGCGCTCGAGCCGCGGCGCGCCGCCAAGGAACCCCGTGAGCAGCCCATAATCGAAAAGCGCCTCGATCGCGCCGAGCGCGCCAGGGGCCACGAGAAGCCGCCGCAACTCGGCCGCGACCCTCTCCGCCGAGAGCTGAGCGAGCCCGCCCCGGAGCCTCACCGAGGCCTGCAGGCCGTCCTGGTCGAGTGGGCCTTTGCCGTAATAGGCATT
This sequence comes from Methyloceanibacter sp., assembly GCA_016649675.1. Lineage (GTDB taxonomy): Bacteria > Pseudomonadota > Alphaproteobacteria > Rhizobiales > Methyloligellaceae > Methyloceanibacter. Next base: position 1,212 of record JAENXG010000512.1, on the reverse strand, counting down.
GAAGCGGAAGAAGCGCAGGATGCGCAAGTAGTCCTCTTTGATGCGGGCCTCGGCATCGCCGATGAAACGCACTCGCCCGGCTATGAGATCGCCATAACCCTCTAGGAGGTCGAACACCGTGCCGTCGCTTGCCGCATAGAGCGCGTTCAGCGTGAAGTCGCGCCTCCGCGCGTCCTCTTCCCAATCCTCGGTGAAAGCGACCGTCGCGTGCCGGCCGAAGGTCTCGACGTCCCGCCTGAGCGTCGTCACCTGGAAGGGAACGCTTCCCGCGATCACGGTCACCGTGCCGTGCGCGATCCCGGTCGGGACGGCCTTCAATCCCGCTTCGCTGGCCAGCGCGATCACCCTGTCGGGCGGGGCGGTGGTGGCAAGATCGACCTCGGTGACGGGGCGCCCCAGCAAAGCGTCGCGGACCGCCCCGCCCACCGCACGCGTCTCGACGCCGGGGGCGCTGAGGGCCGCAAAGACGCGCCCCGTCTCGGGCCGCTTCAGCCATTCGGCATCTTTGAGCGAAGGGGGAGCTGAGGAGCGTTTTGCCGCGTGCTCGGGCATGAGACAAGCCGTCAGTCGATCTCGCCAGGCTTGATGACGCCGTCATCGAGGCTTGGTGGATGATAGACGCCGCCGGGCTTGCCGCCTGAGAACTGGATGAGCGTTGCCATGGTGATGAGCAGAAGCCCGCATCCCGCGGCGAGCAGCCACACGACCGGTGCGCCCTGCCAAATCCCAGCGGGCGCCGCCCCCTTCACCGCGAGCATATAGCCCGCGTAGATCAGAAAGGGCAGCGAGAATAGGAGGATGTCGATCAGCGCAATGCGCAACATCGAGGTGACGGTCTCTTTCCGGAACAGCGCGCCCGCACCATAGCGGCGGTCGTCCCACAAAGCGAGTGGCGCTGAAGTCTCAGCGCTCTAGGTCGTAGGGAACGGGAAGAATACCCCTCCACTCCAGACGCCTGCCCGCTCCGGGCTTGGGCCCTCGAGTGCAAGGGCGGCAAGCTCGTAATAGACCGGGCGAGCCAGCCGCGCTCTTAAGCCCCCGCGCACGACGACGAAGGGCATGAAGCTCCCCTTTGGTTCCGTTTCGAAGCCGAGAGGGTGCTCGCGGTCAGCCGTCACCACGTCGTCGACATTGGTGCGGAAGGTGAGGGCTTGCGCCTCGCCGCTCCCCTCTCGCCACATCTCGACGGCGACGAAGGGGGCGCCCTCGACC
>JAENXG010000017.1 GCA_016649675.1 Methyloceanibacter sp. | reverse complement strand
TGTGACCGCCGACGGTAAAAAACGCTGATGGCAAGATGGCAATCATGACCCCAGCGCGACACAGACGCAACATGGAGAGGAGGAAGGTTGATTTTTTGGTGCCGGCTGGAGGACTCGAACCCCCGACCTACTGATTACAAATTTCGAGTGTTCACTCTTCCCGTGAGCTTCCGCTTCGTTCCTGGAGCGGCCTGATTTCAACAACTCTCGTTCCTGGTGTTTCCGGTACGTTCTTGCTGTTTCCAGCCAGCGCGCTTACTATGTGCTTACTGGCCAAATAGCGAGGTCCTGGTATGGCGACCGCTAACATCACCAAACGCGCGGTGGACGCTGCTAAGCCGCGCTCCGCTGATGCCTATCTCTGGGACGAGGAGCTTGCCGGCTTCGGGCTCAAAGTGACGCCTGCCGGTCGCACAAGGTGTACCTGGTTCAATACCGCCTAGGAGGTCGCAAAGGGCGCACGCGCCGCGTCACGATTGGTCAGCATGGGGAATTGACGCCAACGATGGCCCGCGCCGAGGCCAAGCGTTTGCTTGGTGAGATTGCCATCGGCCGTGATCCCGCGAATGAGCGGGACAAGAGAAAAGCCGACAAATCGGTGGAGGCCGTGCTCGATCATTTTATGGCAGAGCATGTGAAGCCTAAGCTCAAGGCCAGCACGGCACGCGAGTATCAGCGGATCGCTAAGCTCCATATCGTTCCGCGCCTCGGCCGTCGGCCTATTGGCGAATTGAAGCGCCAGGACATAGCCAAGCTGCATCACGAGTTGGCGGAAAAGCCCTACCAAGCCAATCGCACGTTGGCGCTGCTCTCGAAGTTTTTCAATTGGACCGAGAAGAACGGTCTCAGACCTGACGGCTCAAATCCTTGCCGGCATGTTGAGAAGTACCGCGAGGGAAAGCGCGAGAGGTTCCTAAGCCAGGCGGAGCTAGCCAGGCTGGGCGATGAATTGCGTAAGGCCGAGAAGGCCAAGACCTGCTCCACGTGGGCCATTGCTGGGGTACGCCTGCTTATTGGGAGACGAACACTAAGAATAGCTTTGCCAACCGCCAGAGTTAACAGCATCAAGTCGAGAGCTGGAAATGAAGAAGCCCCGGAGACGGGGGGGACTCGGGGCTTCTTCGGTTCCTGGGGAACCGTGATGGGGGAGGGAAGCCCCATCACTGGGGCTTAGATAGCAGTCCCTGCCACCGTTTCAACCCCGGCTCGCTTGGCCGAAGGTTGCCATAAAAAGAGAAAAGCCCAGCCAGCTTGGTCGCCCCTAAGCCGCCTCGGACGGTCAGCGTGGGGTCTAACTCTTTGGCGTGGGAAGTTGCAGGCGTTCCGCAATCGGGTGCTCGCCGTGCCGTCTCGACTGCGCGATCTCTTCCGGCGCGCGAGTTCTGCAAATCACCACTGGCTCCCTCGATCAATATTTTCGCCTGCGCGATCGAGGACACGCTCGATGGTCGAGAGCATCCGCAACGATGCAATCGCCTTAGCTGGCTGACGCCGTCCTTCGGGGCAGCGTCACGACGCTCACCCGGAGCGCGTGAAGCGGCGTCAGACCTCGACCTTCGTCGACAGACCGGCTCAGAACGAGAACCACAAGCTGACTCCGGACCGGCGATAGTAAGGGTCATAGCCGTATGGCCGGTAATAGCTATACGGCTGGTAATAGCCATATGGCCGATAGTGGGGTTGGTAGTAGCCATATTGCCGATACCCATAGGGCCGAGAGCGGTAGGCATAAGACCGAGAGCCGTACCGCTTGTTCCAATTCTTCGAATAATTGCGACCCCTTTTATAATTGGAATTTCCGATCGCTTGCACCATGCCCGCATTGGCTTGGTCGTAGGCGAGAGCCGCAACGGCGTCGATCGCCTGCCACGTATCGTCATCGAATTGCACTCGCTTGCCGGGCATAACTAGCCGGACCTTTCCCGCCTTCGATCAGCTATTATACGGAGGCCAGCATCGGCGAGCACCGAATGACAAATGCCACGTCAGAATTACGCGTCCAGGTGGTTGACGACGAGATCATCGTGGCGCTGCCCGGGTCACACTATTCTGTCACGTACTACAAGCCGGCAAAATCTCCCCAGCTGCTCGCAAAGTGCAGTTCGGACCGAGACGATCCGCGCGTTGCAATGAGGCTGTCAGAGTTCCTCGCTCGCGCCTGGAGGCTCGCCAACGACAAGGCGAGAGAGCTCGGCTGGGGCTGGGTCATGTGAGGCGTCGGCTTCGGCCGGAGCTTTACCACATGTGGCAAAAGACCTAATCCGACCGATGCTGGAAGTGCTATCGCTTTCTCGCGGTGGGTTTTCCCTCCCCGTCGCAAGGTTCCCCCCATAAGGCTCCCCCCGTGTCCGGGGCTTCTTATTTTTCGCCTGTCGCCGGGGTGCCCCTTTTACCTCGTGTTAAATATCGGGGGACATCCTCTGTAGAACCGTCTCACTCCTCTGGACGGTAGTGTTGGCGTTGAAACGGCCTCGGGGCTTCCTCCTGGGGCCGTTTCCTTTTTGGGGACCGCGTCGGCTTCGCCGCGCCCTTTTGCGATGCGGCGTTTGATGTTGCACCGCACGATAACCATCTTGATTCCCGAAGCGGGGCGTTTGCGTATCAGGAGGAGATGATGGGCACGTTGGTTTTCGTCTGCCCGGCCACTGGGCAGGAAGTATCAACCGGCATCGAAATCGACGCGACGACCCTCAAGAGCTTACACCACGACAGCGTGCGCTGCCCGCACTGCCAGGCACCTCACCAGATGTCAGAGATCCGAGCCTGGATCGCTGGGCAGGATCTCGTTGATATTTTCGCCGGATCAGGGCATAGCCCCTGGTAGCTGAGGCCGAGCCTCCGGAGAGCCTTTGTAACTGGGGCGCCTCGCTACAACGTCTGCTTAACGCTGCCAGCAGGTAAAGTCGCGGCCAAGCCGGACGCCTCTCTGACGTCAGCACTCTGGGCTAGCCTTGACCAGGCTTGTGCGAGGTCGGTCCAACCTTGCTTGTCAGGCGGCCAGGTGGCCTTCGCAGCTCGTCGACGGCATCCTTCTGCACGCGCTTGATATGAGATCCCATACCGAGACATATTGAGTGCTGTGCAATGAGGATGCCAAACCGAGGTTGGTCCCTAAAGTCCACGAAATAGGTTGCCGATGAGGAGCACCAGATAGCCAATTAGCAGGGTTTCGAAAACGTGTGCGCTGACTAGAGGGATTGAGACGTGGGCATAGTGCACAAGCAAAGCCAGGATCACGAGGACCAGAGAGATAATGAACGTCACCTTTGTGGGTGGCGAGAGCCAATACCCCGCGCGTGCCATGCCTTCCTCCTAACTCGCAGCCGATGTTTTTGCCGGTTTAGTGCGAAATCGGTCACCCGTGCTTACTATGTGCTTACTAGATCAGAGCCCACGCAGCCGCCCTTTCGCTAAACTATTGATTTATTGGTGCCGGCTGGAGGACTCGAACCCCCGACCTACTGATTACAAATCAGCCGCTCTACCACCTGAGCTAAGCCGGCCTTTGACGTCATCCGAGACATGGATCGAGCGCCGTCAAGCGTCAACCTTGTTAGGCCACGACTCTTAACCCCGTTCCTTTGCCATTTCCACTCAAGGCGCGGACCCGAGCGGATCAAGCAGCCGGGCGCTAGAAGGTCGCGAAGCGGTAGGTCACGTCCCCGAACACCCCGAAGCGCTCGCTCGTGTAATCGTTCAAGGGGACCTTGAGGCCGAAATTGACGAACTCGTTGTTGCCGCCGGCTTCGGCATGCCAAAAGCGGACGCCGCCGCCTGTTGACCAGCTCGGCGTGAAATCGTAGCGCGCTTCGGCCTCGAGCTGATAGCCCCAGCCGCTGCCGCGATCCTCGCCGTTGGGGACGGGCCCGAGATCCTTGCGCAAAAAGTGGCTGTCGTAGGTCCACACATAGGCCACGGGCAACACGGCCGCGTCGCCGATCAGGCTCAGCCTGTCCCAGAGCTTCACCTTGAGCTGGGCACCTAGTCTCAGCGACGCCCAGTTCGTCTCATTGCCGATGAACTTGGTGGAGAAGGGAACCTCGATGAAACCCGGTGGGCCGCAGACCAGTCCGTCCACGTCATCCCGGTTGCAACGTCCTCCATAGGATATGGCGTCTTCCTGCCAGAAGTTGAAGCCGACGAAAGGGCTGAACGTCACCTTTGTCTGGCGGTCGAGTAGGGTGAAATCCTGACCCACGTCGATGGTGCCGTAGATGAGGTCGTCGCCTTTGATCTTGCTGTAGGTGTCGGAGAATTTGATCTGGCCGGCGGCGAAGTCCTCGTCATCGAGGCTGCCGCCGTTCAACCAGCCGCCGCCGACAAAGCCCTTGGCGAAGGTGTTGCTCTCGTTGCGCGCGCTCCACACGAACTCGCCCGAGTAGGCCTCCATGTCACCATAGGTGAGCACCGAGGTAGGATTGCCCAGCGCGGGATTGAACTTGTTCGAATTGATGTCGAAGCGGGTCTTGCCCTCGCTTGCCCAGAAGCGCGCGCCCAACTCCCAGCGCGGCTCGGACATAGGGGGCAGCGGAATGGCGTAGGGAGCCGGCACTTGGTAGCTTTGCGCCCGCGCGCTACTCGTGACTGAGACGATGGCGAGCAACGCCAGACCAAAGCCTCTCATCATGGAATGCCAGCCTGTCCTTGCATGGAATGAGCCCTTCGCTCATTGCCGAGGATGCAAGCAGGCTGGTTAAGACGGGATTAAGAGGTGTCCCGCCCTGGGACAATGGCGAGAGGCTTGAGGCGCGCACGCCTCGCAAAAGCGCTTCTGCCTAACGGCGGCGGCTGGCCAAGATCCCGGCGACAAAGGCAACGGCGAGCAGCGTCACCGGACCAACCCGCTGCATGGCTTTGCCGACCCCTTGATCGAGCAGGCCCACGCCTTCGCCAGTCGCAGTCAGCATGCTGGGTGCCTGCTGCCGCTTCGGCCTCTTCGCCACAAGCGGCAGCGTGGCGAGGACGAGCATGGCTAGAAGAGTGAGCGCGGCGGCGATGATCCCTGCTGCCGCGGTCGGGGTGAAGCCATAGACCGAGATGAGCGCGTGATAGGCCGCGAGCAGGCCGAACGCGGCCGCGCCAATCAGCACGGCCACGGCCACGGCGATGACGACCGCTTGCCGGAGCGAGCGCTCAATCGATTCCTTCAGGCGAAGGCCGATCTGTAGGGACGAGATGAGCGCGAGCGCCGAGCGGAGCATGGACGGTCCGCCTAGCGACGGGTGAAGACACCAAACAGGAAGCCCAATCCCACGGCGATCGCGACGGCCGAGAGGGGATTGCGCCTGATGGCTTCCTCGGCCTCATTGGCCGTCTCCATCGCCTTGTCCTGCGCGCGGTTGATCTGCTTGTTGGCGATGCGGCCGACCGTCGAGGTCAGCGTCTGGATGTCGGCGCGGATCGAGTCGATCTGGTTGGCCAAGTCCTCGGCGTCGCGGCCGGGTGCGCCGCGTTTGGCTCCGCCCGTGCGGATATCGCTATCGGTGGATGACATGGGAATTTCCTTCCGTGAGAGATGGTTGGGGGTAGCGAGGCATAGGCAACTCTACTCGGGCGAGCTTCGTTCCATGCGGTGCTCTTCCCGCCGACGGCTCAGCCCGGCACAACTTGATGGGCGCGAGCCCGTCACTGTCAAGGGGCGCCTTGCGCGCGATACGCCTCGATGCATGGCATGGTTGCCGGAGGCTTGCGCTTGGCCCACCCGCCTTCTAGACTTTCGCCGCTGAGGTGGTTGCCCAGGGGGAGTTGAGCATGGGCTGTTGCAGGCTTGGGCTAGCCGTCGCCGCCACCTTGTGCATCGCTATCGCGTTCTGTCAGGAACCGGCGCGGGCTGGACGCGTCGCGGCGTCGGCTATGACACTTGCGGGCCAGGCTGCCGCGTTCGGCGCTGCCCGCGAGGGCCAGCGCCTCAGCGTCCATTTCCGGCGCTCGCAGTCCTTCTACTGCTATCCGCGCAATTATTGGTGGTTCTACCGGCCCTACACCACGGCCCAGCAGGGCTATGCCCGCTGCATGCCCTACTTTCACTATCTCGACCAGCCCGGCTACCGGCGCGGGGCGAACCCCGACCGCGTCATGAAATAGGAATTATCCCGAGGCGCCATTGGCTGAGGATGGCGCTTCAGGAGAACGGAATCGAGGAAGGTTCGCGGGAGCAAATGGAGGTGACAATGCACAAGTCTATTGTGGCGATCGTCCTGCTCGGCGCGGGCGTGTTGTTGGGAACATCGGATCTGCCGACGCTTGCGGCCGGCCCTGGCAGGTTGCCGGCTACGGTCGTGGCGCCGAGCTTGCAGCTTATCGGTGGCTATAAGTATTGCCACGACAATGGTTGCTACTATTGCCAGCGCCGCGAATGCGACGACTATGATTACAGCTACGGCCATAAATACTGTAAGCACTACGCCTATTACGACTGCTCGCCCTATCGCGGTGGTGGTGGTGGCGGCGGCGGCGGTTATTAGACGGCCACCATCCCTGACCGACAAACGGGCGGCCTCGGCCGCCCGTCAACCCGCGCCCATTAACCATACCGATACTTGCGGAGCGTAACTTCGGCTGACCTTCCGCTGGCACTAGAAGGCCAGGAGGGAAGATGAGTCCGAGTGGAGTTCCCAAGATGAAAGTTCTGTTGAGTCTCGCCGCCGTTTTGGCGCTCGCGGTCGGCGTGAACCTTACGGCAGTCGATGCTGCCAGCGCCTGGTGCGGCGGCGGCTGGCGCTGCGGCGGCGGCGCGGTTCTCGTTCCCGCTCCCAATCCGATCCCGATCCGGCGCGTTCGCGTCGCACCAGCTCTGGCTCCTTGCGGCGGCTGTGGCGGCGTTCCTGCCTATGCACCGCCCCCTCCATGCGGTAGCGGCGGCTGTGGTGGCGCGGCCTTCTTCTACGCCCCGACCCGCTTCTACGCCTATTGGGCCCAGCCCGGTTACACCGCGTGCTACCCGGGCGTCGGCAATTGCTATTGGCGCAGAGACTGCTGGTACGATTCCTTCGGCCGCCGCTTCTGCAACTGATCGCAGGCGCGGGTAAAAACCTGCGCCTTTGCCGATGATCTGACAGTCCGAGACGGGAAGGGGATATTCTCCTTCCGTCTCGCTGTCTTCGCGTGCGGAGCTCGCTGCTCAGCGCGCCTTGAGGCTCGCCCAGTGCAGCGCGACGGCTGCGGCGTTGGAGACGTTGAGGCTGCCAAACGAGCCTTGCGTCGAGATGCGGCAGAGACGGTCGCAATGCTCGCGCGTGAGATGCCGCAAGCCTTTGCCCTCGGCGCCAAGCACGAGCGCGAGCGGACGGGTCAGCGCCGCGTCCTCGAGCGCTTCGCTCGCTTCCTCCGCCAACCCCACCCGCAGGAACCCGCGTTCGCCGAGCTCGGCTAAGCCTTGCGCGAGATTCTTGACGAAGATCAGGGGCACGATGTCGAGCGCTCCGCTGGCGGCCTTGGCCAAGACGCCTTGCAAGGGAGGGCTGTGCCTCTCAGTGAGGACGAGGCCGGCGGCGCCGAAGGCTGCCGCTGAGCGCAACGCGGCGCCCACATTCTGCGGGTCGGTGACCTGATCGAGGACGAGGAGGATGCCGTCGGGGCTCACCTCGTCCAGTCCTAGAGGCGGCAAAGCCTCGGTCTCGAGTGCCACGCCCTGATGCACGGCGTCGGGGCCCAACAGCCGATCGAGATCGCGCGGGCTTGCCGGCTCGAGCTTGACGCCACGCTTGGCGATGAGAGCCGCCAGCCGTTGCGCGGCGTTCTCCGTGGCGAGAAGCCGGCTGACGGGCCGGTTCGGATTGGCAAGCGCCGCCTCCACCGCATGGAGGCCAAAGAGGAGGATGCGGTCGCTGTCAGTGCCTCGGCCAGCGTGTCTGGGCCTGCCGCGAGAGACACCTCTCTCAGGTCTATTGGGCCTTGGTCTTGGGCGCCGCATTCGGAAGCCTGTGCACTTTCAAAGGGGGCTGAGGATGGAAACGGGCTCGGGAAGCTTCAGGAATTTCGCTTGCAGCCCTGATTTACAGTTGACAGAGCCTGAAGCGCTACCCATAAAACCCAGTCATGGCGGACCCTGCCGGCCGACGGCGGGGCGTTTTTGCTTGGTTACAATCACCAGTCAATCCATCTTAGCTCAAGGAGGGGTGCCCGAGTGGCTAAAGGGGACGGGCTGTAAACCCGTTGGCTATGCCTACGTAGGTTCGAATCCTACCCCCTCCACCAAACCACTCCTTCACGAGCAGGATGGTCGCGGGTGTAGCTCAATGGTAGAGCAGCAGCCTTCCAAGCTGAGGACGAGGGTTCGATTCCCTTCACCCGCTCCAAAACAGGTGTCGGCTGTAGGGCGTCAGAGTTCAGCGGGAGGTTGCTTTCGGGAACCTGAGACCCGATACCTGGCGCCAGGATAGGAGTGTAGCTCAACTGGCTAGAGCACCGGTCTCCAAAACCGGGGGTTGGGGGTTCGAGTCCCTCCACTCCTGCCACGACTGAGGCGCGAGCTGTGAGGACAATACAGGGGAGATATTCCCCAGCGGCAAGGATTGAGATGGCGAGGACGAATCCCTTCGAGTTTCTGCAGCAGGTACGGACCGAGGTGGCCAAGGTCACCTGGCCGACCCGCCGCGAGACCGTGATCACGACGATCATGGTGCTCATCATGTCTGTCGCGACCGCGCTCTTCTTCCTCGCCGTCGACTCGGCCTTGAGCACGCTCGTCACGTTCGTTTTGGGTTTGGGCCGGTAGATGACAATGCGCTGGTACATCGTCCACGCTTATTCGAACTTCGAGCGGAAGGTCGCCGAATCCATCAAGGAGCGCGCCGTCGCCGCGGGACTCGGCGACCTGTTCGCCGAAGTGCTCGTGCCCATGGAAGAGGTCGTGGAGATGCGCCGCGGCCGCAAGGTGAGCTCCGAGCGGAAGTTCTTTCCGGGCTATGTGCTGGTCAAGATGGAGCTCAACGACCAGACCTATCATCTGATCAAGGCGACGCCGAAGGTCACCGGCTTTCTCGGCACCGAGAACAAGCCCATTCCGATCACCGACGCGGAAGCGGGGCGCATCCTGCTGCAAGTGCAGGAAGGCGTGGAGCGGCCGAAGCCGTCGGTCACCTTCGAGATCGGCGAGCAGGTGCGCGTCGCCGACGGCCCGTTCGCCTCGTTCAACGGTCTCGTCGAGGAGGTCGACGAGGAGCGGGCGCGGCTCAAGGTGGCGGTGTCGATCTTCGGCAGGGCGACGCCGGTCGAACTGGAATATGCGCAAGTCGAGAAGCTGTAAGCGCCGACTTGGCGTGAGGTAAGCGGGAAGGCGCGGGAAAGAGTAAATGGCGAAGAAGATCGACGGTTACATCAAGCTCCAGGTGCCGGCAGGGAAAGCAAATCCCTCGCCGCCGATCGGGCCTGCGCTCGGCCAGCGCGGCGTGAACATCCCGGAGTTCTGCAAGCAGTTCAACGCGGCGACGCAGAAGCTCGAGGAAGGCTCGCCGATCCCGACGGTGATCACCGTCTATGCCGACCGCTCCTTCACCTTCGAGATGCGGACGCCGCCGGCGTCCTATCTCCTCAAGAAGGCGGCCAAGATCGGCAAGGGATCGCCAGCGCCGGGCCGCACCGGTGCGGGGACGGTGACGCAGGAGCAGCTGCGCGAAATCGCCGAGGTCAAGATGAAGGATCTGAACGCCAATTCTATCGAGCAGGCGATGAAGATCATTGCCGGTTCCGCCCGCTCGATGGGACTACAGGTGCAGGAGTAGAGCATGAGCAAGCCGGGCAAAAGATTCCGTAGCGCGTTGGCCACCGTCGATCGCGACACGCTTTACTCGCTCGAAGATGCGGTGAAGCTCGTCAAAGACGCGGCCAAGGCGAAGTTCGACGAGACCATCGAGGTCGCCATGAATTTGAGCGTCGACCCGCGTCACGCCGACCAGATGGTGCGCGGCGTCTGCGCGCTGCCGCACGGCTCGGGGCGCAAGCTCCGCGTCGCCGTCTTCGCCAAGGGCGCCAAGGCCGAGGAAGCCAAGAAGGCGGGCGCTGACGTCGTCGGCGCCGAAGATCTCGTCGAGCAGGTGCAGAAGGGCGTGATCGATTTCGACCGCTGCATCGCCACGCCCGACATGATGCCGCTGGTCGGACGGCTGGGAAAGGTACTCGGCCCGCGCGGGCTGATGCCGAACCCCAAGGTCGGCACGGTGACGGCCGATGTCGGTCCTGCCGTGCGCGCGGCGAAGGGCGGCGCGGTCGAGTTCCGCGTCGAGAAGGCAGGCCTCATCCATGCCGGCGTCGGCAAAGCGAGCTTCACCGAGCAGGCGCTGGTCGACAACATCCGCGCCTTTGCCGATGCGGTGATGAAGGCCAAGCCCTCCGGCGCCAAGGGCACGTTCCTGAAGCGCGTGGCGGTCACTTCGACCATGGGCCCCGGCGTCAAGGTTGAGCCCGCCAGCATCGTGGGCGGGGCGAGTTGAGAAGAGTTTCGGGGCTGAGTTTTCAGCCCCGAAGGGCCGCTTGACGTTGAAGCGGTCCATACCTGTCCGAGATTGCAGGTGCGGGCTATCCGCTTAAGCCTTTTGGGCCTGCATGAGACGGGAGACGAACGGTTCAAGGTGTTGCGGCATCCGCAACCTGGAGATCGGTTTGAACCTCGTAAGTGGCTCTTGCGCATTTTTGCGTGCGGGCGGGACAGGCAACAGAGCGCCGCTTGAAAGAGCGGGGCGGCTTATTGCCTTGCCCCTCTCGCTTCTTGCGGCACGGTGTAGCCGAGGGCTCAGGAGCTTTGCTCTTGGCCCGCAAGAGACGGAGTGAGCAGTGGATAGAACAGAGAAGCGCGACGTCGTGACGGCGCTTCACGATGTCCTCGCCAAGACCGGCGTCGTCGTCGTCGCTCACTATGCCGGCCTGTCCGTCGCCGCCATGACCAGACTGCGCAGCGACATGCGAAGCGCTGGCGGCCAGGTCAAAGTGGCGAAGAACAGGCTCGTCAGGCTCGCGCTCGAAGGCACCGACGCGAAGGGCATTGCGGAGTTGATGCGGGGACCGACCTGCATCGCCTATTCCGCGGACCCGATCGCGGCGCCAAAGGTTGCCGTCAAATTCGCCAAGACGAACGAGAAGTTCGTCATCCTTGGCGGAGCGATGGGAGCCACGGTGCTCGATGCCAAGGGCGTGACCTCGCTTGCCGAATTGCCTTCGCTGGACGAGCTCAGAAGCAGCCTGATCGGTCTCATTCAAGCGCCGGCGAGCAAGATCGCCCGCATCCTGAACGAGCCCGGCGCTCAGCTTGCGCGCGTGTTCGCAGCCTATGGCAACAAGGAAGCGGCGTGACGGCCGGTTGAAACCTAATACGAGAGTCAAACCTACGAGGATAAGCCAATGACAGATTTACAGAAAATAGTGGATCAGCTCTCAAGCCTGACAGTGCTTGAGGCGGCGGATCTGGCGAAGTTGCTTGAGGAGAAATGGGGCGTCTCGGCCGCGGCCCCCGTGGCCATGATGGCCGCAGGTGCCGCCGCCGCTGCCCCGGTCGAGGAGAAGACGGAGTTTAACGTAATCCTGACCGCGGTTGGAGCCCAGAAGATCAATGTTATCAAAGAGGTACGGGCGGTCACCAGTCTCGGCCTCAAGGAAGCCAAGGATCTCGTCGAAGCCGCGCCCAAGGCCGTGAAGGAAGGCGTGAACAAGGAAGAGGCCGAGAAGATCAAGAAGCAGCTCGAGGCGGCCGGAGCCACCGTCGAGCTGAAATAGTCACGTGGGTTGAAACCGGTCCGGGCGACCCCCATATAGGGGAGTTCGCCCGGGCCACCACCCACCAAATCGTATCACGTGACGCTTCTCCAGACGCTCCGCTTTCCTCAAGCGGAGTCTCTGGAGAGCCGTCGCGACGAGCCTAAGAGGACCAGATGACGCAACAGACGACGAGTGGTCATAAGCGCTTGCGGAAGATGTTCGGCAAGATTCGTGAAGTTGCCGAGATGCCGAACCTCATCGAGGTGCAGAAGCAATCCTACGATCAGTTCCTGATGGTTGATGAGCCCGAAGGCGGGCGCCTGGATGAGGGCTTGCAGGGCGTGTTCCGCTCGGTCTTCCCGATCCGGGATTTCGGCGAGCGCGCCCAGCTCGAATTCGTCCGCTATGCCTTCGAGCAGCCGAAATACGACGTGGAAGAGTGTCAGCAGCGCGGCATGACCTATGCTGCGCCGCTCAAGGTCACGCTCAGGCTCATCGTCTTCGACGTGAACGAGGAGACCGGCGCCCGCTCGGTCAAAGACATAAAAGAGCAGGACGTCTATATGGGCGACATGCCGCTCATGACGTCGAACGGCACCTTCGTCATCAACGGCACCGAGCGCGTCATCGTCTCGCAGATGCATCGCTCGCCCGGCGTGTTCTTCGACCACGACCGCGGCAAGACCCATTCGAGCGGTAAGCTGCTCTTCGCCGCCCGCATCATTCCCTATCGCGGCTCCTGGCTCGACTTCGAGTTCGACGCCAAGGACATCGTCTTTGTGCGCATCGACCGCCGCCGCAAGCTGCCGGTCACGACACTGCTCTATGCGCTCGGGCTCGATGACGAGGAGGTCCTCGCGACCTTTTACGACCGCGTCATCCTGAAATCGACCAAGGACGGATGGCGCATGCCGTTCCGGCCCGATCGCATGCGCGGCATCAAGCCGACCAGCGATCTGATCGACGCCAAGACCGGCAAGGTCGCCATCGAGGCCGGCCGCAAGGTGACGGCCAGGCTCGCCAAGAAGCTTGCCGACGAGGGGTTGAAGGAGCTACTCGTCAGCGAGGAGGACCTTCACGGCCGCTACCTCGCCCAGGACATCGTCAATCTGGAGACGGGCGAGATCTATGGCGAGGCGGGCGAGGAGCTCGACGCCAAGCTGCTTGCCACGCTCAAGGATCTCGGCCTCAAGGAAATCCCGATCCTCGACATCGACCACGTCAATGTCGGCGCCTTCATCCGCAATACGCTTCACGTCGACAAGAACTCCAACACCGAGGAGGCGCTGCTCGACATCTACCGCGTGATGCGGCCGGGCGAGCCACCGACGCCGGATGCGGCCGCCGCGCTGTTCCGCGGCATCTTCTTCGACTCCGAGCGCTACGACCTCTCGGCCGTGGGCCGGGTCAAGATGAACATGCGTCTCGACCTCGACGCCCCCGACACGATGCGCACCTTGCGCAAAGAGGACATCCTCGCCGTGATCCAGACGCTGGTCGATTTGCGCGACGGCAAGGGCGAGATCGACGACATCGACCATCTCGGCAACCGCCGGGTGCGCTCGGTGGGCGAGCTCATGGAGAATCAGTACCGCGTCGGCCTGTTGCGCATGGAGCGCGCCATCAAGGAGCGCATGAGCTCGGTCGATATCGACACGGTGATGCCGCAGGACCTGATCAACGCCAAGCCCGCCGCTGCGGCGGTGCGCGAGTTCTTCGGCTCCTCCCAGCTCTCGCAATTCATGGACCAGACCAACCCGCTCTCCGAGATCACCCACAAGCGGCGGCTCTCGGCGCTTGGGCCGGGCGGTCTTACCCGCGAGCGCGCAGGCTTTGAGGTGCGCGACGTGCACCCGACCCATTATGGCCGCATTTGTCCGATCGAGACGCCGGAGGGCCCGAATATCGGGCTCATCAACAGCCTCGCGACCTATGCGCGGGTCAACAAATACGGCTTCATCGAGAGCCCGTACCGGCGCGTGGTCAAAGCCAAGGTGACCGACGAGGTGGTCTATCTCTCGGCCATGGAGGAGGCGCGCTACATCATCGCGCAGGCCAATGCCGAGCTTGCGCCGAACGGCACCTTCACCGAGGACCTGATCGTCTGCCGCCATGCGGGCGACGTTGAGCTCGTGCCGCCGGAGAAGGTCGACCTCATCGACGTGTCGCCGAAGCAGCTCGTGTCGGTGGCGGCCGCGCTCATTCCCTTCCTCGAGAATGACGACGCCAACCGCGCCTTGATGGGCTCCAACATGCAGCGCCAGGCCGTGCCGCTGATCACCGCGGAAGCGCCGCTGGTCGGCACCGGCATGGAAGAGGTGGTGGCGCGCGATTCCGGCGCTGCCATCGGCGCCCGCCGCACCGGCATCGTCGATCAGGTGGACGCGACCCGCATCGTGATCCGGGCGACGGAGGAGACCGATCCGTCGAAGTCCGGCGTCGACATCTACAATCTGCGCAAGTTCCAGCGCTCGAACCAGAACACCTGCATCAATCAGCGGCCGCTGGTGCGCGTGGGCGACTCCGTCAAGGCCGGCGAAATCATCGCCGACGGTCCCTCCACCGATCTCGGCGAGCTTGCGCTCGGGCGGAACGTACTCGTCGCGTTCATGCCGTGGATGGGCTACAACTTCGAGGATTCGATCCTCATCTCCGAGCGCGTCGTGCGCGACGACGTGTTCACCTCGATCCATATCGAGGAGTTCGAGGTGATGGCCCGCGACACCAAGCTCGGGCCTGAGGAGATCACCCGCGACATCCCCAACGTCTCGGAGGAGGCGCTCAAGAACCTCGACGAGGCGGGCATCGTTTATATCGGTGCCGAGGTCAATCCGGGCGACATCCTCGTGGGCAAGATCACGCCCAAGGGCGAGAGCCCGATGACGCCGGAGGAGAAGCTGCTCCGCGCCATCTTCGGCGAGAAGGCCTCGGACGTACGCGATACCTCGCTCAAGCTTCCGCCCGGCGTGTCGGGCACCGTGGTCGAGGTGCGCGTGTTCAACCGCCACGGCGTGGAGAAAGACGAGCGCGCCATGGCCATCGAGCGGGAAGAGATCGAGCGGCTCGCCAAGGACCGCGACGACGAGCTCGCTATCCTCGACCGCAACGTCTATGGCCGCCTCAGGGACGTCTTGATGCACAAGGTCGTGGCCAAGGGCCCGAAGAACATCAAGAAGGACGCCAAGATCACCGAGGCTCTGCTCGACGAGGTTGCGCGCAGCCATTGGTGGGAGATCGCACTCAAGAACGAGAAGGCGATGGCCGAGGTCGAGGCGATCCGCCGCCAATACGAGGATGCCAAGAAGCGGCTGGAGCAGCGCTTCGTCGACAAGGTCGACAAGCTGCAGCGCGGCGACGAGCTGCCGCCCGGCGTGATGAAGATGGTCAAGGTCTTCGTCGCGGTGAAGCGCAAGATTCAGCCCGGCGACAAGATGGCGGGCCGGCACGGCAACAAGGGCGTGATCAGCCAGATCGTGCCGATCGAGGACATGCCCTATCTCGAGGACGGCGCGCCCATCGACATCGTGCTCAATCCGCTCGGCGTGCCGAGCCGCATGAATGTGGGCCAGATCCTGGAGACCCATCTCGGTTGGGCGTGCCGGGGCTTGGGCACCAAGATCGGCGAGGCGCTCGAGGTCTATTATCAGACCCACAAGGTCAAGCCGCTCAAGGACCTGCTCAAGACCATCTATGGCGATGACAAGACCGTGGCGGCGCTAAAGGACGAGCACCTGATCGAGGTGAGCGAGGACCTGCGGGGAGGGGTGCCGGTGGCTACGCCCGTGTTCGACGGCGCGCATGAAGGCGACGTCACCGCGCTGCTCGAAGCTGCCGGTCTCGACTCATCGGGCCAGGTGACGCTGTTCGACGGACGCACCGGAGCGCCGTTCGAGCGGAAGGTGACGGTTGGCTACATCTATATGCTGAAGCTCCACCATCTCGTGGACGACAAGATCCACGCGCGCTCGATCGGGCCCTACAGCCTCGTCACCCAGCAGCCGCTGGGCGGCAAGGCGCAGTTCGGCGGCCAGCGCTTCGGCGAGATGGAGGTGTGGGCGCTCGAGGCTTACGGCGCGGCCTACACGCTGCAGGAGATGCTGACCGTCAAGTCCGACGACGTGGCGGGCCGCACCAAGGTCTACGAGGCGATCGTCCGCGGCGACGACACCTTCGAGGCGGGCATCCCTGAGTCCTTCAACGTCCTCGTCAAGGAGATGCGGGCGCTGGGGCTCAATGTCGAGCTGGTGCAGCCGCGGCCGGAAGAGCCGCGGCCGACGCGAGCGAGACTGCCGCGCCCGGCGGCCGAGTGATTTAGGCCCGCTGGGCCGAAGTGAATATCGATTGCGACCAACCGAAGGGCGGCACGGCCGCCCGATGGGAGAAAAACGAATGAATCAAGACATCGTCAACCTCTTCAGTTCTCAGACCCAGCAGCAGAACTTCGATCAGATCCGCATCGGCATCGCCAGCCCGGAAAAGATCCTGTCCTGGTCGTTTGGGGAGATCAAGAAGCCCGAGACGATCAACTACCGTACCTTCAAGCCGGAGCGCGATGGGCTCTTCTGCGCGCGCATTTTCGGTCCGGTGAAGGACTACGAGTGCTTGTGCGGCAAGTACAAGCGCATGAAGTACAAGGGCGTGATCTGCGAGAAGTGCGGCGTCGAGGTGACGCTCGCCAAGGTCCGGCGCGAGCGCATGGGCCATATCGAGCTTGCCGCGCCGGTCGCCCATATCTGGTTCCTGAAGTCGCTGCCCTCGCGCATCGGGCTTCTGCTCGACATGACGCTGAAGGACCTCGAGCGCGTGCTCTATTTCGAGCACTACATCGTGCTCGAGCCCGGCCTCACCACGCTCAAGCCGCTTCAGTTGTTGAGCGAGGAGGACTACCTCACCGCGCAGGAAGAGTTCGGCGAGGACAGTTTCACCGCCACGATCGGCGCCGAGGCGATCCGCGAGCTGCTGAAAGGTCTCGATCTGGAGAAGATCGCTGCTGATCTGCGCGTGGAGATTGCCGAGTCCACCTCGGAGCTCAAGCCCAAGAAGCTTGCCAAGCGCCTGAAGGTCGTCGAGGCCTTCATACAGTCGGGCAACAAGCCGGAATGGATGATCCTCACCGTGGTGCCGGTCATTCCGCCTGAGCTCAGGCCTCTCGTGCCGCTCGACGGCGGCCGCTTTGCGACCTCCGACCTGAACGACCTCTATCGCCGCGTCATCAACCGCAACAACCGGCTGAAGCGGCTGATGGAGCTCAGGGCGCCCGACATCATCATCCGCAACGAGAAGCGCATGCTGCAAGAGGCGGTCGACGCGCTGTTCGACAACGGACGGCGCGGTCGCGTCATCACCGGCGCCAACAAGCGCCCGCTGAAGTCGCTCGCCGACATGCTGAAGGGCAAGCAGGGCCGGTTCCGCCAGAACCTGCTCGGCAAGCGCGTCGACTACTCCGGCCGTTCGGTCATCGTGGTCGGCCCGCAGCTCAAGCTGCACCAGTGTGGTCTGCCCAAGCAGATGGCCCTGGAACTGTTCAAGCCGTTTGTCATGAAGCGACTGGTGGAGCTCAACCACGCGCAGAACATCAAGTCTGCAAAGCGCATGGTCGAGCGCAGCCGCCCCGAGGTGTGGGACGTCCTCGAAGAGGTCATCCGCGAGCACCCTGTGCTGCTGAACCGCGCTCCGACGCTTCACCGCCTGGGCATCCAGGCGTTCGAGCCTCAGCTCGTGGAGGGCAAGGCCATCCACCTGCACCCGCTCGTGTGTGCCGCGTTCAACGCCGACTTCGACGGTGACCAGATGGCAGTTCACCTGCCGCTGAGCTCCGAGGCGCAGGCTGAGGCCCGCGTCCTCATGCTGTCGAGCAACAACATCCTGAAGCCGTCGGACGGCCGACCGGTGACCATGCCTTCGCAGGACATGATCATCGGCCTGTACCACTTGGCGCTGCTCAAGGAAGGCTCGAAGGGCGAGGGGCTCGCATTCGGTTCCGAGTCGGAGGGCCTCATGGCTCTCGACTCCGGCATCATCGACCTCGGCTCGGCGGTCACTCTCCGCGTCGACGGCGACACTGTGCCGCCTGCCGGCTGGGTTGCTCCCGATGGCTGGACGGAGGGTGAGGCGATGAGCCTCAAGACCACCCTCGGTCGCGCGATCTTCAACGGCCTGCTTCCGGTCTCGTTCCCGTACGTGAACCGCGACGTCGACAAGAAGGTTCTTGCCGACATCGTCAACACTTTGGCGGAGCGTTACGAGAAGGTGGAGGTCGCGGCATCGCTCGACGCTCTCAAGGCAGCTGGCTTCCACTGGGCGACCCGTTCGGGCGTCACGATTGCCATTACCGACGTGGCCACCCCTGCCAACAAGCAGGAGATCCTCGACCGCTACGAGACGCTCGCCGCGAAGGTGCAGGACCAGTACGAAACCGGTCTGATCACCA
>JAENXG010000152.1 GCA_016649675.1 Methyloceanibacter sp. | reverse complement strand
CCCCTTTCATTGTATTGAGGCAAGGCAACTCACACTCCTGAGCGTGAAGCCGAAGCAAAGATCCATCTTGCCCGTCTCGGTGTTGATGCGCCAAGCATAGAAAGCCTCATCTACTGGCCCCCCCTGGCTGACCGGCTGGTATGGCGTCGTCCCTTCCGGCTGGAACGACAGCATAGGTTCCCACGTCGGGAGTGCGGGGCATCCCGGCCCATAATGCCAGATCTGGGCACTCCGTGATGACACTGCGTTGACACAAAAAACGATCCGCGTACGCCGCAATCTCTGGACGGCGTTAACATGTTGAGTTCCTTATGATATTTGGTGAGCCCGTCGGGATTCGAACCCGAGACCCCTTGATTAAAAGTCAAGTGCTCTACCGGCTGAGCTACGGGCTCCTTACGGCACATATGGGCCACCCCGAGCTTCAAGGTCAATATTGCGTAGCCCTTCCCGAACGGCTCTATATACGCCGTCGGGCGGGCGTCCGCTTTGAGTAGGCTCGGCCCGCCGGTTTAAGCGCCAGTGCTGGCGGGGAGGGGGACCCGCGCCATGACAAGCAAAAAGGCTAAGTCCGGCTGGCTGCGCTATTGGCCGCGCCTCTTGCTCGTCATTCCGCTCGTCGTGGTGATGTGGGTGCCGTTCTACAACAGGCTCGAGCCGGCGCTCGGCGGCGTTCCCTTCTTCTATTGGTATCAGCTCGCCTGCGTTCTCATCGGCGCCGCGGTCATACTCGTCGTCTATCTGCTCGAGACGCGGGTCACGGGCGTGACGCCTCGGGCGAGCGCCAGCGTGGATCCGGGCGCGACGGGAGACGTTCTTTGAATTTGAATCTCCCCGCGACGATCGTCTTCGTCGTCTTGTTCCTGCTCGTCACCTGTCTCGGCTTCGTCGCGGCGCGCTGGCGGAAGGCGGACCTCAATCAGCTGCATGAATGGGGGCTGGGAGGCCGGCGCTTCGGCACGGTGGTCACCTGGTTCCTGCTCGGCGGCGATCTCTACACGGCCTATACTTTCATCGCCGTTCCGGCGCTCGTGTTCGGCGCCGGAGCCATGGGCTTCTTCGCCATTGCCTATGCGGTCCTGATCTATCCCTTCCTTTATCTCATCTACCCTCGGCTCTGGGCGATCGCGCGCGAGCGCGGCCACGTCACCGCCGCCGATTACGTGCGCGACCGCTTCGGCAGCCGCACGCTCGCGCTCGCCGTCGCCGTAACCGGCATCGTCGCCACCATGCCCTACATCGCGCTCCAGCTCATCGGCATGGAGGTGGTGATCGGCGCGCTCGGCTTCCCGACCAACGGCTTTTCCGGGCATCTGCCCCTGATCATTGCCTTCATCGTGCTTGCCGCCTTCACCTATACGAGCGGCTTGCGGGCGCCAGCACTGATCGCAGTCGTCAAGGACATGCTGATCTTCGTGACCATCTTCGCCGCCGTGATCGTCATCCCGGCCAAGCTCGGTGGCTATGGCGCGATCTTCGCCAGCGTCCCGCCGGACAAGCTGATCCTGCCGGCCGCGACCGCCGACAATTTCGGCAAGCAGAGCGCCTACGCCACCTTGGCGCTCGGGTCGGCGCTCGCGCTGTTTCTTTACCCCCACGCCATGACCGGGATTCTCAGCGCCTCGAGCGGCGACGTGATCCGCAGGAACGCGGGCCTGCTTGCGGCCTATTCCTTCATTCTCGGATTGATCGCGCTGCTCGGCTACATGGCGATCGCCGCCGGCGTCAATAAGGACCCGGCCTACGCCGCGGGCTTCGCGGAATATGGGTCGAACTTCGCGGTGCCTGCGCTCTTTCTCGCCTCGTTTCCGTCCTGGTTCGTCGGCGTGGCCTTCGCGGCCATTGCCATCGGCGCTCTGGTGCCCGCCGCGATCATGTCGATCGCTTGCGCCAATCTCTACACCCGCAATCTCTACAAGGAGTTCATCCGCCCCGATTGCAGCGACGCCGATGAAGCGCGCATGGCGAAGATCGTCTCGCTCGTGGTGAAAATCGGCGCGGTGGTGTTCATCCTCGCCATCCCACAGGCCTATGCCATCCAGCTGCAGTTGCTCGGCGGTATCTGGATCATCCAGCTCCTGCCCCCCATCCTGCTCGGTCTCTATACGGATGCCTTCAATGCCCGCGCCTTGCTGATCGGCTGGGTCGCCGGCATTGCCTCCGGCACCTATATGGCCTCCACGCAGCACTTCATCTCGTCGGTCTATCCGCTCGCCATCTTCGGCGTCACGGTGCCGGGCTACGCCGCTTTGTACTCTGTGCTGATCAATTTCCTCGTGGCCGCCGCCTTGACGCCGCTGTTCGATCTCGCGGGGCGACGCGGGACCACGCCGACCGGGCGCTGACGGCCTCGCGGCCCTCGACCGGGATGGATTTCCTCGATAGGTTCAGGCGTCGAATCAAACGACCCTCGAGAGGGAGGAAACGATAATGGCTAACGACAACCAGGGAAGCAGGACATTTCTTGCGATCGTGTTGGGTGGCATCGTGCTCGCCCTCGTCATCGCCGCCTATTTCATGTACGGGAACAAGGGCGACATGGGCGTCAAGGTCCAGCAGCCCGTCGCCGAGCAGCCCGCCGAAACGCCTCCCGCCGTTGAGCCACCCGCCGCCGAGGCGCCGGCTCCCGAGGCGCCGCCAGCGGCCGAGGCGCCGCCAGCTGCTGAGGCTCCGGCTCCCGAAGCGCCAGCTCCTGAGACGCCTGCTCCGCAATCGCCAAATCCATAGAGGGGTCGGGAAAATGGGGGGCGGCCTTTGACCGGGTTGCCCCCCTTCAATCCGCATCGCGACTTTTGTTAACCGACATTCGCGTTCATGCCGGTTAGAGGCCGTGCTGCAAAAAGAAGAGCCCCGGCGCGGGGAGTGCCGAGGCTCGTACGCATTACACAGAACGCACTACTACCCAGACCGAACACAACTGGGCATGTGCAGTATGCCTACCCCCTGTGGCAGTTTTTTGACGATTCCTTGTCAATCTCTTTAATAGCAACAAGGATTTGCGGGCGCGTTTTCACACCGCGTGGCGCGGCGGGCGCAGCGCGCCGCTAGATGCAACGTTTCTCCGCCCGCAAGCGTTCCGGAGGGGGCTTTGCGAAGCCTTGTGCGGCGGCTCGCAGCATGCACATATGATCGAAATTCGGGCAGGCTCACCGCCATCGAGGTGACGAGGCTTATGCGCTGGCGTGGTGAACGAGAGAGCGAGAATATCGAGGACCGCCGGAGCGAAGGTGGCGGCTACGGCTTCCCGCTTCCGGGCGGCGGCGTCCGCTTTCCAAGCGGCGGCTCGGGCCGTGGCGGCGGCATCGGCATCGTCGGAATTCTCATCATTCTCGGACTGATGTGGTTTTTCGGCATCGACCCCAGCGTGCTCATGCAAGGCGGCGGGGGCGGCGCCCCCACGGGGGACGAGTCGAACTTCCCCGATATTCATCTGCCGCAATCCCGCCCCGATACGACCAATGTCCCGGTCCCGGGCACGCAAGGCGCGCCGGTCCAGCACCCGCAGACCAACAGCGAGGACGACCGCAAGCAATTCGTCGCCGTCGTTCTCGCCGACACCGAGGACGTTTGGCAGGGAATCTTCAAGCAATACGGCGAGGCTTACAGCGATCCCAAGCTTGTCCTGTTCAGCGGCGCGGTGCGCTCGGCGTGCGGGACGGGGATGTCGGCCATGGGCCCGTTCTACTGCCCCAACGACGAGAAGGTCTATATCGACCTCAGCTTCTATGAGGAGCTGAAGGACCGCTTCAAGGTGCAAGGCGACTTCGCCCAGGCCTATGTCCTCGCCCATGAGGTCGGCCATCACGTGCAGAAGCTGCTCGGCATCATGGATCAGGTGGAAGCGGCGCGGCAGCGCATGGGCGAGAAGCAAGGCAATGCCTTGCAGGTCCGCGTCGAGCTGCAGGCCGACTGCTTCGCCGGCATCTTTGCCAACCACGCCCAGGAGAGCAAGAACATCATCGAGCCCGGCGATATCGACGAGGCTTTGGCAGCGGCGAGCGCCATCGGCGACGACCGCATCCAGAAGCAGACGCAAGGCTATGTCGTGCCCGACGCCTTCACGCACGGCACCTCGGCGCAGCGCGCGCGCTGGTTCCGCGCCGGTTACGAGAGCGGCAAGCTCGAATCCTGCGACACCTTCAACGCCGATCCGCTCTAGCCCCGAGTGGCCGCGTGCGGCTCCCGCCTTTGAGCGGGGCTGCAGCAATTGCAACCTCCGCTGGTTGTCGATAATGCGGCGCGCGATTGAACGGAGCGCCGATAACGGCGTAGTGTGAGCAGGGTACAAGATTCGCGAGAAACGCGGCGGCGGGGAGTTGAAAACGGTGCGGCCTCGGCGATTGTTGCCGGCATGCTTGGCTGCTGCCGTTATCGGCACGCTGGTCGGGTTGGCTGCTGCCGCGGCAGGCGAGGATGTGATCACTCTCGGCGCTGCCGTGTCTCTCACCGGCAAATATGCGCAGAACGGCGCCAACACCAAGAACGGCTACGAGTTCGCCGTCCGCAAGATCAACGACAGGGGCGGCATCGTTATCGGCGGCACGAGCTACAAGCTCGTGATCCATTATTACGACGACGAGTCGACTCCTGCGCGCGGCACTGAGCTCGCCGAGCGGCTGATCCAGCAGGACGGCGTCAAGTACATCCTCGGGCCTTACAGCTCGGGCCTGACCAAGGCGATCCTGCCCGTCGTTGAGAAGCACAAGGTGCCTATGGTCGAAGCGAACGGTGCGGCGCGCGAGCTGTTCACCAAGGGCTATCGCTACATCTTCGCCGTGCTCTCCACCTCAGACCAATATCTCACCCCCGCCATCGATCTCGCCGTCGAGCAGGCCGAGAAGCTCGGCAAGACACCCGAGACGATCACCGTTGCCTTGGCCATGGAGAATGACCCGTTCGCGCAAGATGTCCGCGCCGGCGTGCTCGAGGACATTGAGCGCCACGGCATGCGCTGCGTGATCGACGACCAGCTCCCGCCGGAGCTCAACGACATGTCGGTGACCCTGACCAAGGTCAAAGCCTTGAAGCCCGACGTGCTCGTGATCTCCGGCCACGAGGAGGGCGCGCTCACCGCGATCAATCAGATCAAGGCCTTGAAGGTCTACGTGCCGATCCTCGCCATGACCCATTGCGATTCCGCGCAGATTGCCGAGAAGCTCGGCGATGCGGCCGAATATGCGTTCTGTGCCCAGCAATGGCACCGCTCGCTCGCCTACAAGGACGAGGTGTTCGGGACGGCTGAGGACTTCGCCAAAGAGTTCAAGGATGCCTACAAGTACGAGGCGCCGTATCAGGCCGCCCAGTCGGCAGCAGCCGTGCATGTCTTTGCCGACGCCTTCAAACGGGCGCAGAGCCTCGACCCCGAAAAGGTGCGCGACGCGCTCGCCGCGACCGAGCTCGAAAGCTTTTACGGCCCCGTCAAGTTCGACGCATCGGGCCGGAACATCGCCAAGCCCGTTGTCTTGAGCCAGGTGCAGGGCGGCAAATACGTGGTCGTCGCGCCCGCCAAGTGGGCCGCCGGTAAGCCGATCATACCGCGGCCGCGCCAATAGAAGTCGACGGCGCGCTTCCGCCTTTGTAAGCATCACGCGGCCGCTTTTCAGGATTTGCGGCCGCAAGGGTGCGCGGACGCGGACGACATGATCGGTAATCTTCTCATCCTGTTCGATGCGCCTCCGCTCGGCCTCCAGCTCCTCATCGACGGTATCCTCGTCGGCGCCGTGTTTGCGCTCGCCGCGTATGGTATGGCGCTCGTCTGGGGCGTGACCAACATCGTCAATGTCTGCCAAGGCGAGTTCGTGATGCTTGGCGGCTTCATTACCGTGCTCTGTGCCGAGCAGGGGGTGCCGCCGCTTCTTGCCGTCACGATCGCGGCGGCGGCGCTCTATGCGCTCGGCTGGGTCCTGTTCCAGACGGTGATCGTGCACCTGATCGGCCGCGACATGTTCAATTCGGTGCTCGCGACCTTCGGCATCGCCATCAT
>JAENXG010000113.1 GCA_016649675.1 Methyloceanibacter sp. | reverse complement strand
TATCTCGAAGAGGTGCGCAGCCGGTCGGGGGTGCCGGTCACCTATGCCGATGTCTGGGAGTTCTGGCTGAAGGCGCCCGAGCTTGCGCCGGCCACCGACTTCGTCACCATCCACATCCTCCCTTACTGGGAGGACAAGCCGGTCGCGGCGGAGGAGGCCGTCGCCCATGTGCGCGAGATCCGCGAGCGGCTGAAGTCGGCCTTTGCCGGCAAGGAGATTTGGATCGGAGAGGTGGGTTGGCCGAGCGCCGGGCGGATGCGCGACGGGGCGCTCCCCTCTCCCGCCAACGAGGCGCGCGTGTTGAGCGGCGTCGTGGCGGCGGCCAAGGCGGAGGGGTGGAAGGTGAACCTCATCGAGGCCTTCGACCAGCCTTGGAAGCGGCTCCTCGAAGGAACCGTCGGGGGCTATTGGGGCCTTTATGACGACACCAGCGGGAAACTGAAATTCCGCTTCGGCGAGCCCGTATCGAACCACCCGAATTGGCGGCTAGAGGCAGGGCTCGGCATCGGCGCCGCCTTTCTTGTCCTTCTTGCTTTCACGCTTGGCGGGCAGCCGGTCGATCGGCGCGAGTCCCCGTGGCGACGTGACCTGGCCGCGGCGTCGATTGCGCTCGGCTCCGGCCTCGTCTTCGGCTGGGCGGCGCTTAGCCTGGCGATGGAAAACATCGAGTCCGGCGACCGCTTCCGGGCGGTGGCCATGCTCGTGCTCGCTCTCGTCGTGCCGATGGCGGCGTCTTATGCCGTGGCGCGCGGTGACCGGCTTCCCGGCTTTGCCGCCGCCCTCGACACCTCACGTTGGCGAGGCCACAACCTTGTCGAGGTGATCCTCGCGGCGCTGTTCGCCGCGACCGTGGTCGCCGCCATCCATGTCGCGCTCGGGCTCGTGTTCGATCCGCGCTACAAGGACTTTCCCCTCGCCTCGCTCACCGGCCCCGTCGCGGCGCTTGCCGTCATCGCATCCGCGAGCGCACACACCCCTCCCCGCCCTGGGAGCGCCGAGATCGCGATCGCCGCCGTGCTGACGGGATCGGCCCTGTTCATCATCGCCAATGAGGGGATCGCCAACTGGCAGGCGCTCTGGTTCGCAAGCCTGCTCGTCGTGCTTTCGCTTACCGCGCTGCGGGCCTCGCCAGGCTGAGCACGAGCAACGCGACGGCCAGCGCCGAGGCGCGCGTGTTGTACAGGACGAGCCCGAGTAAGGCGAAGACGAGGCTTACGGCGAAGGCGACGCGGTTCGGGCGCCAGAGCTGCACCCCTGCCGCAATCATCGCCATCCACCCGAAACCGTCCTGGATGAACATCAGGATCACCGCGAGCCTGACCTTGCAGGTGAGACTTTCCTCGCCCGCCTCGCAAGCAAGCCCGATCGGGGTGTTCTGGATGATGCTGTAGCGGAGGAAGAGCGCCGCCCCGAGAGCCGCGAGCCCCAGCGCCGCAAAGAGAGCCCACACCCGCTTCGACGGCAGGAACAGCTCGCTCGCCCCGGCTCGGCCCTCTTTCTCGATGGTCATGGTGAACTGCGTCTTAAGGTAAGCGGGCGCGTGCGTCACCAGGGTGGCGGTGGAGCATGACAAATTGGAAGCCGATTCCCGAAAAGATCGTGCGCAAACAGCGGGCTAGCGCTCCGGTTGCAACACCTGCCTAGGCCAATTTTAACTTTTCCCATTTAACCCTTTGGGCGGAGCCAAGCTCCCAAAGCAGGGCGTCAACTTTGGCAAAAGCCAAATTCCATAAGTCGCAGCGCGTTTTCGTGAAGCCGGTCGGCACCTGGGCCTATGTCGAGGCCGTGGTGCCGAAATGGGTGAAGGGCTGCGAAGAGCCCATCAAGATCGCTTACGACTGCGGCATGGGCCGTGAGTTCTCGCAAGAGGAGCTCGAAGAGGAGTCGACCGCCTCGCATCTCCATTCCGCCAATGGCCTCGGCGGAACCTGGCGGATCTTGCGCGGCCACAACCGCTGGAAGAGCGCCGAGCAATGCGGGCATCACCCTCATCCCGGCACCCATCCCATGGTCGTGACCACTGAGCGCGATTGGGGCGGCTGGCGGGTCCCCGGCGCCGAATACGATCTCGATCCCTACCGCATCGAGCGCCAAGCCGAAATGATCGTGCGGGCGCCGATCTTCATGAAGCTGATCGAGGAATTCGTGGAGCACGCCGAGCAGGAGCCCGAGAATTTGAGCGACGACTTGACCAAGCTCGCTCAGATCGCCCGCCGCGTCATCGGCGAAGTCTCCGAGTAGAAAAAGTCGATCGTCCGGCCTCGCGAAAAGTTGCGGTTCGGACTTGGCATTCGGCGCCCCGCCCTCTAAGAGCGACGGCGAAGGGATGCCTCCATGCACCAGTCCGGCCGCAAGCCAAAACTCCTGAAAGACTACGCTGCCCCCGATTATTTCATCGAGGAGGTCGATCTCGACGTCGCGCTCGCGCCGAAAGCGACGCGCATCTCCTCCAAGCTCAGATTGCGCCCCAACCCCAAGGTGGCGACCGGGGGACGGCCGCTCGTGCTCGACGGCGAAGGGCTGGCGCTTGAGAGTCTTGCGCTGAACGGCAAGAAGCTCGCGCCAAAGGACTACGAGCTCAAGGACGGCTCGCTCACCATCCCGCGCGTGCCGGCGCAACCCTTCACCCTTGAAATGGTCACCCTGTGCGATCCCGAGGCGAACACCGCTCTCTCAGGCCTCTACCTCTCGCGCGGCACCTACTGCACCCAATGCGAGCCCGAAGGCTTCCGCCGCATCACCTATTTCATCGACCGGCCCGACGTGCTCGCCGTCTATACGGTCCGCATCGAGGCCGACCGCGCCGCGACCCCGGTGCTGCTCTCGAACGGCAACCCCGTAGCGCAAGGCGACATCCCCGGCACCAGCCGGCATTTCGCGGTTTGGCACGATCCCTTCCCCAAGCCGTCTTATCTGTTTGCGCTGGTTGGCGGTAATCTCGCGTCCGTTCCCGACAGCTTCGTCACCGCCTCGGGCCGCAAGGTCGCGCTCACCATCTATATCGAGCCGGGCAAGGAGGACCGCTGCGCCTGGGCCATGGAGTCCTTGAAGCGCGCCATGCGCTGGGACGAGGAGCGCTTCGGCCGCGAATACGATCTCGATGTGTTCAATATCGTCGCGGTCAGCGACTTCAACATGGGCGCCATGGAGAACAAGGGCCTCAACATCTTCAACGACAAGCTCGTGCTGGCGAGGCCGGACACCGCCAGCGACGCCGACTACGCCTCGATCGAAGGGGTCATCGCGCACGAATATTTCCACAACTGGACCGGCGACCGCGTCACCTGCCGCGACTGGTTTCAGCTCTGCTTGAAGGAGGGGCTCACGGTTTTTCGCGACCAGGAGTTCACCGGCGACACGCGCTCAGGCCCGGTGGAGCGCATCGCCGCCGTGCGCATGCTGAAGACCCATCAATTCCCCGAGGATGCGGGGCCGCTTGCCCATCCCGTGCGTCCCGCCTCCTATATCGAGATCAACAACTTCTACACATCCACCGTCTATGAGAAGGGCGCCGAAGTCTGCCGCATGTTGCAGACGCTGCTTGGCCGCGAGGGCTTCCGCAAAGGTCTCGACCTCTATTTCGAGCGCCATGACGGCGAGGCGGTGACGGTCGAGGACTTCGTCGAGGCGATGGCCGATGTCTCGGGCCGCGACCTCAATCAGTTCATGCTCTGGTACACCCAAAGCGGGACGCCCGAGCTTGCCTGCTCGCTCGAGTATGACGCCCACACCAAGACCGCGCGGCTTGCGGTGAGCCAGGTGGTGCCGCCCACGCCCGGCCAGACCAGGAAAGAGCCGATGCTCATCCCGCTCAAAGTGGGCCTCATCGGCGCCAATGGCGATGAGCTTCCGCTCAAGCTCGACGGCAAAGAGCCGTCGACCGACGGGTTGCTCGAAGTGACGATGCGCGAGCAGGTCTTCGCCTTTCGCGACATCCCCGCTCCGCCCACTCTCTCGTTGCTGCGCGGCTTCTCGGCGCCGGTCCGCATCACCACCAGCCTCGATCCGAACCAGATCGAGTTCCTGATGACCCATGACAGCGATCCGTTCAACCGCTGGCAGGCGGCACAGACCTTCGCGAGCAATCTCCTCGTCTCCGCCGCCCGAGCCGCCACGGATCATGAACGCATCAATAAAAGAGAGGCGAGCCGGCTCGCGCAAGCGATCGGCGCCACGGCGAGCGACGCATCGTTGCTTCCGGCCTATCGCGCCGAGTTCCTCAAGCTGCCAAGCGAATCCGACGTCGCGCGCGAGCTTGCCCGCAACGTCGACACCGACGCGGTGCGCAACGCGCGCGAGACCTTGCGCGCCATGATCGGCAGCGAGATCGGAGAGACGCTGGCCGAGCTTTACGAGGCGAGCGCGCCGAGCGGGCCCTACTCGCCCGACCCCGAAAGCGCAGGAAGGCGCGCCTTGCGTGGCGCGGCGCTTGACCTCCTGGTTGCCACGGCAGCGCCTGCCGAGATCGCGCGCGCCGAACGCCACTACCGCGAGGCCTCCAACATGACCGACGCCATCGCGCCGCTGTCCATTCTGTCGCACCTACAGGTGGCGGCGCGCGACGAAACGCTCGGCCATTTCTATGCGCGCTGGCAGGACGAGCCCCTCGTCCTCGACAAATGGTTCGCCGTGCAGGCGCGGGCGGCCAGGCCCGATTCGGTGGAGACCGTGCACGCGCTCCTCTCCCACCCGAAATTCTCGCTGAAGAATCCGAACCGGATACGCGCCCTGATCGGGAGCTTCGCCCACGCCAATCCAACCGGCTTAAATCGCGAAGATGGCGCCGGCTACGAGCTCCTCGCCGGGCAGGCCCTGGAGATCGACCGCTTCAACCCGCACGTCGCCGCGCGTCTTCTCGGCGCCTTCGAAAGCTGGCGCATTCTCGAGCCCGTCCGCCAGGCCCGCGCTAAAGCGGTTCTCGAAAATCTCGCCGCACGGCCGCTGTCCGCCGACAGCTACGAGATCGTCACCAAGACGCTCGGCGGCGCCTAGAGTCGCTCTACGTCAACCGGTCATTAACCGCTTTTCCACAGTTTTTCCCTAGACAGAGGGAGTCGTCATCGATTCCAATGATCGAGGCGATTCGGAGATGCGGCACTTCTCCGGCTCGAAGCAGGAGAACGTAAGGGGGACCGAATGTCGCGGGCGCGTGCGGCGCGTGACGGATTCGCTATCGTGGGGCCGCAATGGCAGGACCTCCGCGCCAGCATCGGTCACCGTCTTCCCAAGGCTGAGCTACTGCGCGGCCTGGTCCCCGTGCTCCTCAGCACTTTTTTTGCCCTCGCCCTTATCGGCTTCGCTTTCCAGGTCGTGCATGCGCGGCGCGCAGCCCTTGATTCGGCTCGCCAGCAGCTCGCGCTGATCGCCGATCTCGCTTCCGCGAGCCTCAAGGAGAAAACCCTCAGCTCAAGCATGAATTGGCAGAATGCGCTCGCCGCCAGCCTGCCCCGGGGCGCGACTGCCGACGGCCGCACCGCCCTTCTCGCCGACGCCGAGGGCGAGATCCAGGCCCGCGCGCCGCTTGACGGCTCTCCCACCGGCAACCTGCTCACCATCCTGGGGCCCCAGCAGCCGCTGACCACCTTCGGGGCGGAGGCCGGCGTGCTGCGCCTGACGCTGCTCGACGGCACCGACGCCATCGTTACCGTCCGCAACGTTCCACAAACCGACGTGCAGGTGGCCTTCATCCAGCCGGCGGGCGCGGCGCTTGCCGATTGGCGGCGCGATGCGAGCCTTGAGATCACGCTCCTGGTCCTGACCGGCCTCGTTCTCACGCTGCTCGCGGGCAGCCTTTGGTATCTCACTCCCTCCGTCGCCCGCGAGGACGACGATGCCTTCACCCGAGAGCTGACCGAGGCGTTGCCCGGCTGCGGCGTCTGGCGCTGGAACCTTGCCCGCGGCCATGTGCACTGGTCGGCGCCGATGTATCGGCTGCTCGGCTTGGAGCCTGCCGGCAAAGCCGTGGCCTTTGGCGCTATCTCTCAGGCGCTCCATCCCGAGGACGACCTGCGCGGCGAGGTCGACCGGCACCTCCGGGACGGCATTTCCGTCTTCGACGGGACCTTCCGGCTCCGCCATGCCGATGGACATTGGGTCAGCTTACGGCTGCGCGGCCATATCACACGCAGAACGCGCGATCGGGAGCCGTGCCTCACCGGCATCGCCGTGATCACCGACCATGACGTGGCGCCGGGCTCTGCCGACGCCAACGCTAGGCTGCGCGATGCGGTCGAGACGATCTCCGAAGCCTTCGTGCTGTGGGACAATCAGAACCGTCTGGTGATGTGCAACAGCAAATATCAGCAGTTCCACGGCCTGCCCGACGACATGGTCCGCGCCGGCAACCCCTATGACGAGGTCATCGCCTCGGCCTCCGAGCCGATCGTCAGCAAGCGCGTCGCCGTCACCGGCAAGGACGCTGACAACTCCCGCACCTACGAGGCGCAGATCGAGGATGGCCGCTGGCTGCACATCAATGAGCGCCGGACGCGGGACGGCGGCTTTGTCAGCGTCGGCACCGACATCACCGTGCTCAAGGAGAGCCAGCATCGTCTGGCCCAAAGCGAGCAGCAGCTCAGGGCGAGCGTCTCCGAGCTCAGACTGTCGCGCCGGGAGCTCGAGCAGCAGAAGCAGCAGCTAGTCGATTTGGCCGAGAAATACGCGCTCGAGAAGAATCGCGCCGAGGCCGCCAACCGCGCCAAGTCTGAGTTCCTCGCCAATATCAGCCACGAGCTGCGCACGCCGTTGAACGCCGTGATCGGCTTCTCAGAGGTGATGCAGCAGGCCCTGTTCGGTCCGATCGGCCATCCCAAATATCAGGAATATGCCCGCGACATCTACGCGAGCGGCGCCTATCTGCTCGAGGTGATCAACGACATCCTCGACATGTCGAAGATCGAGGCCGGGCGCATGTCTCTCGACGTCGACAATGTCGATGTGGGCGATATCGTCGAGGACAGCATGAAGGTGGTGAGCCAGGCCGCTGCCGAACGCCATATCACGCTTGCCCGTCACGGGCCGCAGCACCTGACGCTCGAAGCCGACCGCCGGGCGCTCAAGCAGGTCTTCCTCAACCTGCTCTCCAACGCCGTCAAGTTCACGCGCGACGGCGGCAGCGTCGACGTGCACCTGTCGCGCTCGCGGGGCCATGTGAAGATCACCATCAAGGATACCGGCATCGGCATTCCCGAAGCCGACATCGCCAAGCTGGGGCGGCCCTTCGAGCAGGTCGAGAACCAGTTCTCCAAGAGCCATCAGGGGAGCGGGCTTGGGCTCGCCATCTCCCGCGCCCTGGTCGAGCTGCATGGCGGGACGTTGCGCATCAATAGCCGCGAGGGTCAGGGCACCACCGTCGCCTGCACGCTGCCCCTGCGGCCAGTGATCGCCGAGGAAGAGCACAAGCTCGCCGCCAGCGCCTGACCTTCTCTGCCGTTCGCCCTCCCCCTAATTCAGTGCGGAGGATCGGCAGATATGAAGCACCCCAACAGACATATGACCTATATCGGAAATCCGAAATCTATTACGATTTAGATCAGAGGTATTCAAGAAGAATTGTAGAAATGTTTTGCCTTACATTACCTAAATTTTATGATCATTCTCGGCGCTAAGCTTACAGAAACATTTTCATAGGTCGTCACCAGCCCTCCACATTCTGAACCATTCGCATCTGCACAGTGCATCTCGCATCGCAGCATGCGTTACTCGCCAGAAGGAGGGGATCATGGACGAGCAAAAAACCCACAGGGTCGGGCCTCTTGTCTGCGTCACTGACGGCAAGTCACATATTCGACAGTTCCTCAGAGAGGCTCTGAGCGAATTCGG
Organism: Methyloceanibacter sp.; assembly: GCA_016649675.1. Classification (GTDB taxonomy): domain Bacteria; phylum Pseudomonadota; class Alphaproteobacteria; order Rhizobiales; family Methyloligellaceae; genus Methyloceanibacter. The sequence continues at coordinate 36 of JAENXG010000113.1, read as the reverse complement.
CTTGACCATTTATGAGTGCGTGCAGGCCGGTGAGTT